>NZ_JBFAZW010000023.1:69929-113030 GCF_040682015.1 Dactylosporangium sp. NPDC051485 | reverse complement strand
GCCGCTCCACCATGGCCAGCTCGGCCGGGTCGCGCAGCGCGGCCAGCAGCAGCACGCCCGACGGCCGGCGGTCCCCCGCGGCCAGCGCGAGCGCCCGCAGCCCCTGCCGCAGCCGCCGCTCGGCCAGCGGGTCGGCCCCGCCCAGCGGCGAGTGCAGCAGCGCCACCGCCGCGTCCTCGTCCAGCCGCTCGCCGTCGAGCGCGCACCGGATGAGCAGCAGCAGCGGCGCGATCGCCGGCTGCAGGTGCAGCGGCAGGTCCTCGGCCTCGGTCACCGTCGGTACCCCGGCCGAGTGCAGCGCCCGCTGCAGCGGGGCGAGCTGCCGCGCGGTCGAGCGCACGATGACCGCCATCCGCGCCCAGGGCACGCCCCGCAGCAGGTGCGCCTCGCGCAGCCGGTGTGCGATGTATGCCGCCTCCGACGTCTCCGACGCGAACGTCCGCGTCTCCGTCGTGCCGCCCTCGCGGGTGGCCAGCATCGCCCGGTGCCGCGACGGCCCGCGCAGCCGCGCCGCGACCCGCCCGACCGGCGCCAGCAGCCCGGCCCCGAGCCGCCGCGAGTGCGGCAGGGTCACCCGCGGCGCGCCGGGGAACCGCTCGCCGAAGTCGCCGACGATCGACGGGTCGGCGCCGCGGAACGCGAACGTGGAGGAGTCCGGGTCGGCGAACGCGACCAGGTGCGCGCCGTTGCCGGCGACCAGCTCCAGCAGCTCGACCTGGGCGGGGTCGGTGTCGGCGAGTTCGTCGACGTAGACGTACGCCAGCCGCCGTTGTTCCCGCTCGAGGAGATCGGACTCGCCGGCCGCCGCCCGCACGAGCTCGGCGTAGTCGTAGGCGACCGACCCCCGGCCGGTGGCGTCGCGCAGGGCGAGCACCTGGAGGTACTCCCGGAAGAACTCGGCGGCCGCGGTCCAGTCGGCGCGCCGATGGATGCGCGCCAGTTCGCGCAGCTGATTGGGCCCGACACCCCGCTCGACCGCGCGCAGGAGCAGGTCGCGCAGCTCGGTGGCGAACGCCCGGGTGCCCAGCGCCCCGCGCAGCGACTCCGGCCAGGGTGCCGTGGACTCCGCCAGCAGCTCCCGGATCACCAGGTCCTGCTCGGGCCCGGTGAGCAGCCGCGGCGAGGTCTCGCCCCGCTCGACCGCGGCGCGGCGCAGCAGCCCGAAGGCGTATCCGTGGAATGTGCGGACCATCGGCTCGGCGGTGGTCCGCAGCCCGGCGGCCCGCCCGAGCCGCCCCTCGATCCGGTCGCGCAGCCGCACCGCCCCGCGCCGCCCGAACGTGAGCACGAGGATGCTCTCGGGGTCGGCGCCCTCCTCGACCCGGGCCGCGACGGCCTCGACCAGCGCGCTCGTCTTGCCGGTGCCCGGGCCGCCGATGACCAGCAGCGGGCCCTTGGTGTGCTCGATGACCAGCCGCTGCCACGGGTCGGCGAAGACCGGGACGGCCGCGGCCGGGGGGCGGCGCACGAGCCGGAAGGCACGCCGCTGCCCCGCGGGGGAAGCTGTCGCGGTCACGCGGCCTATGCAATCACATCGCGGGAGCCGGGCTCATCGTCCGCGCGCCGTGCCGAGCAGGGATGCCTCGATCAGGTCCATGGCCTTGTCGACGTCCTGGGCCATCAGCAGCAGCGCCAGGGCCGACGGGCGGACGAACTGCTCGCGGGCCAGGCCGCCCAGCCAGTCCAGCAGCCCGCCGTAGAAGCCGCCGGCGTCCAGCAGCAGGATCGGCTTGCGGTGCTGGTCGAGCATGGCCGTGGTCCAGACCTCGAACAGCTCGTCCAGGGTGCCCAGCCCGCCGGGCAGCGTGATGAAGGCGTCGGCGCGCTCGATCATCAGCAGCTTGCGCGAGGCCATGCCGTCGGTGACGACCAGCTCGTCCGACTTGGTGTCGGCCACCTCGAGGTCGACCAGGGACTGCGGTATCACGCCGAACGTGCGGGCCCCGCCGGCCCGGGCGCCGTCCGCGACCGCGCCCATCATGCCCACGCAGCCGCCGCCGGAGACCAGCTCGTGGCCGCGGCGGCCGATCTCGACGCCGAGGTCGTAGGCCAGGCCGAGCCAGCGCTGGTCGAGCCGCTGCGACGAGGCGCAGAACACACCGATGCGGGCCATCTACTCGCTCCCCTCCTCGACGTGCTCGGCCGCGTCGCGGATGTGCTGCACGGCGGCCTCGACGTCGTCGGTGAGGAACAGCAGCTCGAGGTCCTCGGGTCCGATCTTCCCGTCCGGGAGCATGGTGTCGCGCATCCAGTCGAGCAGGCCGCGCCAGTAGTCGGTGCCCATGAGCACCACCGGGAAGCGCGTCACCTTCCGCGTCTGCACCAGCGTCACGGCCTCGAACAGCTCGTCGAGCGTGCCGAAGCCGCCCGGGAGCACCACGAAGGCCTGCGCGTACTTCACGAACATCGTCTTGCGCGCGAAGAAGTACCGGAAGTCGATGCCGATGTCGACCCAGTCGTTGAGCCCCTGCTCGAACGGCAGCTCGATGCCCAGCCCGATGGACAGCCCGCCGGCCTCGGCGACGCCCTTGTTGGCCGCCTCCATGACGCCCGGACCGCCGCCGGTGATCACCGCATACCCGGCCCCGGCCAGCGCCTTGCCGAGCGCCTCGCCCATCGCCCACTCCGGGCTGTCGGGCTTGCTGCGGGCCGAGCCGAAGACGCTCACGGCCGGCGGCAGGTCGGCCAGCGTGTCGAAGCCCTCGACGAACTCGCTGAGGATGCGCAGCGCCCGCCACGCGTCCTTGGTCTTCCACTCGTGCCGCAGGTGCGAGTCGAGCAGCCGCTGGTCGGCGGTGCTCAACGCAATGGCGTCGCGTCGCAGTGTCACCATTCCGCGATGCCGCTCCCGCGGCCGGCTGCGCTTGGGTTCGCTCATGCCGTCACCTCCGGTTCGTTCCGGCGCCGGCCTGAGCCAGGCTGTGTCCGCTTTGTCCGCGGCCGCTCCCCCTCGATCCGGGCCGCTCATGCCTGTCACGGTACGTCGATCGGATTGCCGGGAACCCACCAGGCGGCCAAGTCGTGGTCCAATACCGCCATGACGCGACGGGGGTGGATGCTGCTCTCGTTGGCCTGCCTGATTCTGGTGGGTTCTTCCATCATTTGGTACGGCATGAGCGCTTCCTCCCCACCCGCAAAGCCCCTGGCGGCCTCGTCGCCGGCCGCGCCTTCCCCGCCGTCGCCCCCTTCCCCTGCCGCCTCCCCGTCGTCGCCTCCGCCGGCCGCGCCGGCCTCTACCCAGCCGCCCTCCGTGCCGGTCAAGGGCAACGGGAAGTTCGACTACGCCACCACCGGCGGCGAGCGGATCGGCGCCGCCGGGCACGTGGTGCACTACACCGTCGCGACCGAGCAGGGATCCGGCGTCGACCCCGAGGAGTTCGCCGCCGCCGTGCACCGCACCCTCGGCGACGGGCGCAGCTGGATCGCAGGAGGCCGATTCTCCTTCCAGCGGGTCCCGGCCGGCAGCCCGAGCGAGCTCACTGTGCATCTGGCCACACCATCGACGACCGACACCATGTGCGCCAAGCGCGGGGTGAACACGAGGGGCGAGGTTTCCTGCCGCGGCGGCCGGGACGTGATCATCAACCTCAAGCGCTGGCTGCTCGCCGTCGCCTGGTACCCGAGCGTCGCGGAGTACCGCAACATGGTCGTCAACCACGAGGTCGGCCACTTCCTCGGCCACGGCCACGCCGTCTGCCCGCACAAGGGCGCCCCCGCCCCGGTGATGGCCCGCCAGTCCTTCGGCCTGGAGGGCTGCGCGGCCAACGCCTGGCCCTATCCGGACGGTAAGACCTACGTCACCGGGCCACCCGCGCCGCGATGATCGGACGCTTTCGGTAAGAAAATGGGTGCAGGGAGCAACGTTCCGCCCTGCCGTCGCGTCCTACTCGGTATACCAGTGGCAGGGGACATGGGGGGTGACCGGCCATGACGCGGACGGACCAGGACCGCCAGAAGCGGCAGATCAACCGGAGGATCCGCGAGGTGCTCGCGGTGCGCCGCATGATGCGCCAGATCGACCCGGTGATCGAGGACTCCGCGCCCGAGGCGAACTGACCCTTTCATACGAAAAGTCGGGCACTGCGCGCCGCGACTTTTCGGACTTTTACCCCGGCGGGGTATAGGTTCCCGATGCGTGGAACGGGCGAATTGCCCGTTTCATCGGCGGATCAGGCCTCGCCGCGCAACCAGCGGCGCATGACGTCGGCACTCTCGACGATCTTGTCGATCTCCACGTGCTCGTCCTGCTTGTGGGCCAGGTTCGGGTCGCCGGGGCCGAAGTTCAGGCCCGGGATGCCGAGCACGGCGAAGCGGGCCACGTCGGTCCAGCCGAGCTTGGCTCGGGGCGGGCGGCCGATCGCGCCGAGCAGCTCCTGGGCCGCGGGCGCGTCCAGGCCCGGCAGCGCGCCGGGGGCGGAGTCGGTGAGCTCGACCTCGAAGCCGTCGAACACCTCGCGCACGTGCTCCTCGGCGGCCTTCTCGTCGCGGTCCGGCGCGAAGCGGAAGTTGACCTCGATCTCGCAGGCGTCGGGCACGACGTTGCCGGCCACCCCGCCGGCGATCCGCACCGCGTTGAGCCCCTCGTGGAACTCGCAGCCGTCGATGGTGACGGTGCGTTCGCGGTACCGCCGCAAACGCTCCAGCACGGGCGCCGCCTTGTGGATCGCGTTCTCGCCCAGCCACGACCGGGCCGAGTGCGCGCGCTTGCCGCTGATGCGCACGATCACGCGCTGCGTCCCCTGGCATCCACCCTCGATCAGGCCGTGGGTGGGCTCCAGCAGTACCGCGAAGGCGGCATCGGTCAGGAGGTCCGGACGCCGGTCGGCGAGGATCTTCAGCCCGTTGCGCGCCGAGTCGATCTCCTCGCAGTCGTAAAACACGTAGGTCACGTCGTGGCGCGGCGCCTCCTCGGTGACGGCGAGGTGCAGGGCGATGGCCGTGCCGGACTTCATGTCGGACGTGCCGCACCCCCACATCAGGTTGCCCTCGGTGCGGGACGGGAAGTTGTCGTGCAGCGGCACCGTGTCGAGGTGGCCGGCCAGCACCACGCGCTGCGCCCGGCCGAGCTCGGTCCGCGCCACGATGGTGTGCCCGAAGCGCTGGACCTGCAGCTTGGTGGCGGCGAGCGTCTCCTCGACGCGGTCGGCGATCTCGGCCTCGTTGCCGGAGACCGACTCGATGTCGACCAGCGCGCGGGTCAGGGCAACGGGATCGGCAAGGACTTCACGGGTGAGCATGGCTCTGACCTTAGATGGGGTAGCGTTCGATCACGTGACGACCGCCTACATCGACTCTCCCGCGTGGGGGCTGGGCCTGGCCACCGTGACGTCCTCGGGCCAGGTGCTGGACGCCTGGTTCCCGGCCGGCAACCTGGGCCTGGGCTCCCCCACCTCGCCCACCAGCGACTTTTCGAACATCTCGGATCTGGCGGAATCACCGCTGGGGCTGCGCAACGAGGTGGTCCGGGTGGAGATCCAGTCACTCGGGGACGCGCCGACCAGCACGGCCGAGGTGTACCTGCGCCTGCACCTGCTCTCGCACCGCCTCGTCCGCCCGCACCAGGCCAACCTCGACGGGCAGTTCGGCCTGCTGGCCAACGTCGCCTGGACCTCGGCCGGCCCGTGCCTGCCCGAGCAGGTCGACGACCTGCGCGCGCTGGAGCGGCGGGCCGGGCGCCGGCTCAACGTGTTCGGCGTGGACAAGTTCCCGCGGATGGTCGACTACGTGACCCCGTCCGGCGTGCGCATCGCCGACGCCGACCGGGTGCGGCTGGGCGCGCACCTGGCCCCGGGCACCACCGTCATGCACGAGGGCTTCGTCAACTTCAACGCCGGCACGCTGGGCACCTCGATGGTGGAGGGCCGCATCTCGGCCGGCGTGGTGGTCGGCGACGGCACCGACGTGGGCGGCGGCGCCTCGATCATGGGCACGCTGTCGGGTGGCGGCAAGGAGATCATCAACCTGGGTGAGCGCTGCCTGCTCGGCGCCAACTCGGGCATCGGCATCTCGCTGGGTGACGACTGCGTGGTGGAGGCGGGCTGCTACATCACGGCGGGCTCGAAGCTCACCCTGCCGGACGGCCGCGTGGTCAAGGCGCGGGAGTTGTCCGGGCTGAGCAACCTGCTGTACATCCGCAACTCGGTGAACGGGCGGCTCGAGGTGCGCGAGCGCCAGGGCCGGGGCATCGAGCTCAACGCCGCGCTGCACGCCAACTGAGCAAGCCGGCCCCCGCCGCGCCGCGGCGGGGGCCATCGCACAGCTACAAGCGGGCGGCGGCCGCCGCGACCCGCTCGTCCGTGGCCGTGAACGCCACCCGGACGTGCCGCTCCCCGGCCGGCCCGTAGAAGGCCCCCGGCGCGGCCAGAATGCCCCGCTCGGCCAGCCAGTCGACCGTGGCCCAGGAGTCCTCGCCGCGGGTCAGCCAGAGGTACAGCCCGGCCTCCGAATGCTCGACCGTGAACCCGGCCCGCTCGAAGGCCTCGCGCAGGATCTCGCGCCGCCGCCGGTACCGCTCGCGCTGCTCGTCCACGTGCGACTCGTCCCCGAGCGCGGCGACCATGGCCGCCTGCACCGGGGCGGGCACGATCATCCCGGCGTGCTTGCGCACCGCCAGGATCTCCTCGACGAGCGCGGGATCGCCGGCGAGGAAGCCGGCGCGGTACCCCGCGAGGTTGGACCGCTTCGACAGCGAGTGCACGGCGAGCACGTTGTCGAACACGCCGTCGCACACGGACAGGATCGACACGGGGGCCGACTCCCACGGCAGCGGGAGGTAACACTCGTCGCTGACCACGATCGCGTCGCGCTCGCGCGCCCACGCCACGATCTTGCGCAGGTGCGCCTCCGGCAGCACCCGCCCGGTCGGGTTGGACGGCGAGTTGACCCACACCATCCGCACCCGCGCCGGCCCGAGCGCCGTGAGCGAATCGGACCGCACCACGGCGGCCCCCGCGAGCTGGATCCCCACCTCGTACGTCGGGTAGCACACCGACGGGATCACCACGGTGTCGCCGGGCCCGAGGCCCAGCAGCGTGGGAAGCCAGGCGACCAGCTCCTTCGAGCCGATCGTGGGCAGCACGCCGAACGACCCGGAGCCGGGCGCACACCAGCGGCCCACCCAGTCCGCGATCGCCGCGCGCAGGGCCGGGACGCCGGCGGTCAACGGATACCCGGGCGCGTCGGAAGCCTCGGCCAGCGCCGCGCGGACGATCGCCGGCACGGAGTCGACGGGCGTGCCGATCGACAGGTCGACCAGTCCGTCCGGGTGCCGCGCCGCGGCGGCCTTGGCCGGCTCGAGCCGGTCCCAAGGGAAGTCCGGCAGCCCGGCCGCGAGCGCGCGCCGGGCCCCGGCGGAAGAAACTGTGCCGGTCAGTGTTCGCGCTCCTGCGGCGGCAGGGCGGCGACGAACGACGCGTCCTTCTCGATCTTGCCGACCTTCGACGCGCCGCCGGGCGAGCCCAGCTCGTCGAAGAACGAGTAGTTGGCGCCGACGAAGTCCTTCCACTTCTCCGGGACGTCGTCCTCGTAGAAGATCGCCTCGACCGGGCACACCGGCTCGCAGGCGCCACAGTCCACGCATTCGTCGGGGTGGATGTAAAGCATGCGGTTGCCCTCGTAGATGCAGTCGACAGGGCACTCCTCGATGCATGCCTTGTCGAGCAGGTCCACGCAAGGTTCGGCGATGATGTAAGTCACGGGTCGCCCTCTTTCGCGCCTGAGGCTGCCAGCCTGGGCTGGCAAACCCCGCCGCATCCAACCGCGGCGGTACGAAGCCTAGTATCCAGGTTCACGGGAGGTCGATCGTGCTCGGGCCACAACACGTGGGACAGCGCGTCGTCGTGCGCCGAATCGTCGGGATGCGTGACGAACGACCCGTGTTTTCCGACATTCTGGGCCACCTGGTCGAAGCGTCCGAGACACATCTCACAGTTCGGGCCCGCTCGGGCGCGATCCGCGTTCCAATTTCTGAGATCGTGCGGGCCAAGCCGGTCCCCCCGCGCCGCCGTTTCACCCCCACCGAGTCCCTCGAGGCCGCCGCGGCCCTGGGCTGGCCGGCCGCCGAGCAGGCGAGCCTGGGCGACTGGCGGCTGCGGGCCACCGACGGCTGGACCCAGCGGGCCAACTCGGCCCTGGCCATCGGCGACCCGGACCTCTCGCCGGGCGAGGCGATCGACTTCGTGCAGCAGTGGTACCGCGAGCGCGGCCTCGTCCCCGCGATGAGCGTCCCGGTGCCGCTCTTCCAGCGCCTCGACGACGAACTGGAGCGCCGCGGCTGGATCGCCTTGCCGGTCACCCAGGTGATGACGGCGAGGCACGCCGAGCTGACCTTCCCGCCGTTCGCCGCGGTGCCGGGACGCCTCGCGCTGGCCACCACCCCGTCGGCCGAGTGGCTGGCCGCGGTGGGCGGCCGCAAGGGCCCGCTCCCGGACTCGGCCGTCGGCGTGCTGACGTCCGTCCCGCACGTTCGTTTCGCCGAGTGGTACGGCGAGGACGGCACCCTCCTGGCCACCGCCCGCGGCTGCGTGGCCGATCCCGGCTCGCGCTGGCTGGGGCTGTCCGTCATCGGCGTGGCGGAGGCGGCCCGCCGCCGCGGCCTGGCTCAGCGCCTCATCGCCGCGCTGGTCGAGTGGGCCGGCTCGCTCGGCGCCGAGGAGGCGTACCTACAGGTGGAGCAGCGCAACACCGCGGCGGTGGCGCTCTACGAGCGCCTCGGCTTCACCACGCACCACGTCTATTCCTCGCGCCGCCTGCTCGGCTGACCCTGTCCGCGCCTTATCCGCGCCGGATCACCTTGCGGGGCTTCGTGCCGACCCGGTCGACGTACCGTTTCCAGGACTGCGACCGGTAGTCGAGGCCGAGCGTCATCAGCAGCAGCAGGCCCACCACGGCCCCGATCGCCGACAGCCCGACGAAGTAGAAGAACTGCCGGAACACGAGCCCGACGCCGTTGCTGAACGGCCCGACTCCGGACACGAACGGCCCGATCAGCACCGCCAGCACGCAGGCGGCGACAACGGCGGCCCCCAACTCACCCACCACGTGCAGCATCGGGCGCCTCCGGCCGTACCAGAACGCGACCGGAATCATCACCGCCCCGACCGCGAACAGCGCCCACAGCCCGATGGTGATCTGCTTGGCGTCGTCGTCCCCGGCCCCGAACCGCACCACGAGCCGCGCGATGACATTGACCAGAAAGAGGCCCCCCGCGACGAGCCCGACGGGCAACCACCGCTCCTTCATCGCCAGCCTCCCGTTTCCCCGTTTCCCCGATTCCGCCGACACCTCACTCGGCGCGGAAACGTGTTTACTCGCCAATACCTCCAAGGCGCAAGACCTGCCGCCTCTGAGTTCCCTGAGCCTCCGCCCGACCATCGGCAATTCGCCCGCATCACCGCCGGCCGCGCTGCACTTCGGCGGGAAATCACCCGCACAGTCGCCCACGGCAAACTCGCGGGCTACCCCGTGCGCCCAGCTCGTCAGGCGCCGGCCGTCGGCGAGGTCGCGGACGGACCGGCGCCGGGACCACTGCGCGACCCGGGCGACAGCCTCTGTCGCATCGACGACACGTAGATCCCGATCGCGAAGGCCAGCGACCCCGTGAACAGCGTCAACAGCCCCACCCAGTTGTCGCTGGTGATGAGCAGGTCCCCTTCCGAGGTCTTCCCGGCCGCCCCGAACCAGATCACGCACCACGCCGCCCCGGGCAGCAGCGCGGCGAGGCGCAGCCGGCTCGTCGTGAACGCGAACCACCCCAGCAGCGGGTTGGTCGCCAGCGCCACCACCAGCGACACGGGCACGCGCACGCCGCCGATGCGCAACGGGGAGTAGAAGACCTCGAAGAGCGCGAACACGATCGCCAGCAGGACGGCGATCAGCAACCCGGCTACCCTGATCCCGACGTCCAGCAGTTGCTCGACGGCCGGCGACATGGACCGGCGGCCCGCGTCTTCGGGCCGCGCCGGGTCCGGGTCGCCGCCGTTCATGTTCGCCACACCACCAGCGTCTCCCCCTTCGGGCCCGCCGGTCGACGGCACGCTCGCATCCCGCTCAAGCGCGCCACCCTGGACACCGCCGTTGAACGCGGCGCCGGCGGGAACTGGGTCGTTCGACGCGGGACCGGCGGGGCCGCTGAACGCGCCGCCGACGCCGTCGGACATCGCGGCGGCGGGAGCGGCACCGTTGGACGCGGGACCAGCGGCATCGGCGGCGCTGGTGGGCGCTGCGTCGGCGAGCGCGGGGCCGTTGGACGCGGGGCCGGCGGCGCCGTTGGGCGTTGCGCCGGCGGGCGCGGGGCCGGTGGTGCTGTCCGAAGTGGGGCCGGCGGTGGCGAGGCCCTGGCCGCCCGGCGCGATCTGCCGGGCGGGACGGGTGCCGGGGCGCGGCGCCCCCTTGCGCTTCGTGCTCACGAGGACCCGGGCTCCACAGTCGCGCCGCTGGACAGCGCTGTGGCCTCCAGCGCGCCGGTCGGCACCTCGCGCGGCTCCGGCGGCCCGGACACGTCGACGCCCGCGAACAGGTCCTCCTCCCACCCGTACCGGCCCACGCCGGGCCCCTTGGCGCCGCGGGCCAGCTGGTAATACTCGACGCCCATGAACTCCGCGCCGAAGTTGCCCGCGATGGAGAACAGCCAGGACGACTGGGGAATCTGCGTGGCGTGCGCCTTCAGGGCGGCCGTCTTCTCCTCGGCGAACTCGTGCGCGTCGACCCGCGCGGCGATGTCCTCGTCGGCGGTGCCGAAGGGCAGGTCCTCCGGCCGCTCGATGTCCGCGAAAGGGTTGTCGGAGGAGCCGCGAAACTCCCGCATGCCGGCCTCCAGCACGCTGCGGGGCACGGCCGTCCAGTACACCTTCTCGGGTGCGATGCCCTCGGCCTCGGCCAGCTCGACGGCGCGGGTCAGCACCCGGTGGGCCTGGATGTGGTCGGGGTGGCCGTAGAAGCCGTTGGGGTCGTAGGTGACCGCGACCTGCGGGCGGGTCTCGCGAATGATCTCGAGCAGCTCGCCCGCGGCGGTGTCGAGGTCGGCGCCCCAGAACGCGCGTGGGTGCTTGTTGGCCGGCGTGTCCATCATGCCGGAGTCCCGGTAGCGCCCGGCGCCGCCGAGGAAGCGGTGGTCGCTCACCCCGAGGTAGCGACAGGCCTCGGCGAGCTCGGCAATGCGATATCCACCGAGCTGATCGCCCTCGGCCGCGGCGAGCCCGGCCAGCGCGGGCACGTGGATCTCGCCTTCCTCGCCAAGGGTGCAGGTCACGAGGGTTACGTGCGCCCCGGCGGCCGCGTATCGGGCCATCGTGGCGCCGGTCCCCATCGACTCGTCGTCGGGGTGTGCATGGACGAACAGGATGCTCCGAGCACTCACGGGGGCAACTCTACGGCGTACCACCGACAGTTCTTCCAACCGCCACGGTATGCGTAACCGAGCGCGCACCCCGAGTGACGTACAGGGCCAATCACATGACAATCCGCCGGGCGCGAGTCAACATTCCGGGGTGGACTATCCGGAGTTGGCCGCACGAACCCGTCGTTTCTCCTACGGCGCGCCCCGCGCAGTCACGGTGAGCCCGGACGGAGCGCGAGTGATCTTCCTGCGCTCGTCGGGTCCCGAGGACCCCAGCGATGCGCTGTGGGTCTACGACGTCGCCGCGCGGACCGAGCGCTGCCTGGCCGACCCGGCGAAGCTCCTGCGCGACCAGCCCGACCTGCCGGCCGCCGAGCGGGCCTTACGCGAGCGCCTGCGGCTCTCCGCCGGCGGCATCGGCTCGTTCGCGCTCGACGAGGCCGGCGTGCTGGCCGCCTTCCCGCTGGGTGGCCGGCTGTTCAAGGCCGACCTGCTCACCGGCGACGTGACCGAGCTCGAAACGGCCGGCCCGGTCATCGACCCCCGCCCCGACCCGACCGGCCGGCGCATCGCCTACGTCACCGGCGGCACCCTGCGCATCGTCGACGCCGACGGCACCGACAGCCTGCTGGCCGGCGAGGACGGCGTGACCTGGGGCCTCGCCGAGTTCATCGGCGCCGAGGAGTTCCACCGCTTCCGGGGGTACTGGTGGTCGCCCGACGGCCGCAGCATCCTCACGGCCCGGGTCGACGAGTCGCGCGTGCCCCGCTGGCACCTGCAGGATCCGTCGCGGCCCGACCAGGCGCCGACCACGATCGCCTATCCGCACGCCGGGGCGACCAACGCGAAGGTCACGCTGCATGTGCTCGACCTCGACGGCGGCTGGGTCGACGTGCACTGGGACCGGGAGACGTATCCGTACCTGGTCGCCGCCGCCTGGTCGGAGCAGAACGGCCCGCTGCTCGCGGTGCTGCGCCGCCTGCAGCAGCACGGCCTCGTGATCGCCGTCGACCCGCGCACCGGCGAGACGCAGGTCCACGCCGAGCTCGCCGATCCGCGCTGGGTCGAGCCGGTCCCGGGCACGCCGGCCCACCTCGCCGACGGCCGGGTGCTGGTCGGCGGCGAGCTCGGCCACGACGGCTACGACGCCCGCTGCCTGTTCGCCGACGGCAGCCTCATCACCCCGCCGAATCTGTACCTCAGGAGAGTGGCCGGGCGCCTCGACGGCGACCTGGTGGTCGAGGCCAGCGACGGGGAGCCCAGCGAGCAGCACGTCTTCGTCATCCCGGTCAGCCATTCCGGCCCGCGGGCGACGCGGCTGACCACCGAGCCGGGCTGGCACCAGGCCCAGGCGGCCGGCCGGACGGTCGTGATCGGCTCGCAGACGCTGGAGGCGGGCGGGGTGGCGTACACCGTCATCCACAACGGCGAACCGGTCGGCGTCATCCCGTCGCTCGCCGCCGCACCCCCTTACGCGCCGCGCCCGGCCCTCGAGCGGGTGACGGACCGGCGCGTGCCGACCGGCGTGCTCTACCCGCGCAGTCACGTCGCCGGCCGCAAGCTGCCCGTGCTGGTCGCGATCTACGGCGGCCCCGGCCACCAGGAGGTCGTGGCCGCGCGCGGCCGCTGGCAGGAGAAGCAGTGGTGGGCCGACCAGGGCTTCGCCGTCGTCTCCATCGACAACCGGGGCACCCCGGGCGTCGCCCCGAGCTTCGACAAGGCCATCCATCGCCGCTTCTCCGACGTGATCCTGGCCGACCAGGTCGACGCCCTGCAGGGCCTCGCCGGCAAGCACCCCGACCTCGACCTCACCCGGGTCGGCATCCGCGGCTGGTCCTTCGGCGGCTGGCTGTCGGCCCTGGCCGTGCTGCGCCGCCCCGACGTGTACCACTGCGCCGTCGTCGGCGCGCCCGTGGCCGACTGGAGTTTGTACGACACGGCGTACACCGAGCGGTATCTGGGGCTGCCCGTCGACGCGCCCGACGTCTACGCCCACAACTCCCTGATCGAGCTGGCCGCCGAGCCGCCGGTGCGCCCGGACGACGCCCGCCCGATGCTGCTCGTCCACGGCCTGGTCGACGACAACGTGGCCGCCGCGCACACCCTGCGCCTGTCGGCCGCCCTCCTGGCCGCCGGCCGTCCACACTCGATGATCCCGCTGACCGGCGCGACCCACATGGCCGCGGGCGGCCTGGCCGAGAAGCTGCTGCGCATCGAGCTCGACTTCATCCGCCGTTCGCTGCCGCTCTCCGGATGACGACGTCACCCCCGAGGCGTCCACCCTCGGGGCTGCGCGTCACCGCACCCGCGTGCAGCAGCGCGGTGACGACCTTCTGCGCGTCGACGGCGCGGTACACGGTCTCGGTGAGCGCGAAGCGCTTGAGCTCGGTGACCGTCATCGCCCCGCCGCGCAGCCGCTGCAGGATCTCCCGCCGCAGCGCACCGGGGTTGGGCTCGAGCGAGATGTCCATGAGGTGGCCCTCGGGGTCGCTGGGGTCGCGGTAGCGCACGCCGGCGTACTCGTCGAGGGCCCACAGCTCGGCCTTGAACGCCTCGAGGCTCTTGCCCGACCGCGTGCCGAACCCGACCAGCAGCTCGTCCTCCCCATCGACCAGCTCGACCCCGGCCGTCAGCTCCAGTCCGGCCCGCCGCAACCGCTCGCGCTGCGCCGGCCAGTCGCCGGCGGGGGCGGTGAGGAGTACGACCGCAGCGGTAAAGCTCATCTCGACGGTCTCGTCGATCACCGCCAGCACCGGCCCGCTCCCAGCCCCGGCCGCTTTGAGCACCGCCCCGACGTTGCCATTGCCCACGACGTGCACGCCCATTTCCGGCGGCATGCGCAATTCCCGCCGAAGCCCCTCCACCCGCGAGGCCAGCGCCTCGCTCCCGGGCGCCACGAACAACAACGTGAGCCGCCCCCGCAACCGATCCCCGAACTCGGCGAACGCCCGCACCACCGCCTCGGCCGCCCCGACATCGATCCCCCGCCCGGACGCGTAGAGAAATGTCGCTCCGTGCGGAGCGTGGAGACTGCCTGGCGCCCACGTGTCCACACACCGCACGAGCAGCTCCCGCACGACCCCACGCATCGACATACCGTTCTTTCTCCTCCTGCGACGCTCCGCTACCGTGAACATGTCATCACACGGACGGGGGAGGCACCGTGGCCGACAGCAAGGGCATCGAGATCAACGCCGCCGGCATGCAAGACTTCAGCACGAAGCTGCAGGACCAGGTGGACAAGTACATCGTTCCTGGCAGCGAGCTCATCAAGAACCAACTGCAGTTCTACCCGTCGTTCGGCATACATAGCGCCAGCCCGGTCGTGCAGTCGGCCGCCTACAGCTACTGGCAGCGCATGGAAGAGGCCATGCTCTTCCTGGACACCTTGTCCCACAACGCCGCAGTCCTGGCCAAAGTAGCCCAAGAGATCGTCACGACGTACCGCGACGCCGACAACCAATCAGTGGAGTTCCTGAGTGCGCTGGAGGGTGGCGCGTCGACCGAGGTGACGCGCACTGAGCAGGCCAATGAGGACGCACTGCAGAAGGCGCTCGCGGATGAACAGCGAGATCGTATGAACGAGAACCGGGAGCTACACAATCCGGGCGGTTCGCGGTGAGCGGCGTCTACGATCGGTACTCCGCAATCAGCCTCTGGAACATGGTTGCCGGCGAGAACCTCGATAACAACACTGCCCACGAAGGCGCCTGGGACCAGAAGCTTAAGCTGCTGACAAAGCAGATCGGAAACCTGCAGAGCCTCCGCGAGCAGGTCGCCGCCTGCTGGAATCCCGAGCAGAGCGCGGCAGCTCGAACGTTCCTCGGGCAAATCGACGGCCTTTTGGGCGCGATGACCCAGGCCAGCGACGCCGCCACCAAAGTCCACCGGCAGTACTCCGCCGTGTCGGAAGCCCTGCTCGATGCGAAACGACAACTCGAACCACTGCAAAAGGCATACTCTGATCCGAAGGCCGCGCTGAAGACTTACATCAAGAACAGCACCCCGCTGTCGGCGGCGCTCAGCGGCTTGCCAGACGACTGGGTGCCCACAATGGGGCTTCCCGACGCGCTCGGCAACGCTGTGATGGACTCTCACCAGCATCATCTCGACCAGCAGGCCCGCGCGATCATGGAGTCGACCGATCGCAAAGTGGACGCCACTCCCATGACCGAGACCAGAATCCCCGAAATTGGACGACTCGACGACGGCGTGGCTCCACCCCCGCCAACCCATCAGCACGACGGTGGCACAGGCATCTCGTCGAGCGGCGGCCGCTACTTGCCGCAACCCGTTTTCGACCCGCCCGCGCCCGATGCGCGCCCTCGTCCTGACGTCGGCACAGTCCCGATCGTTCTCGATCCCGGTCCATTCCTGACCGGAACGCCATCGCCACCGGCCAGCCCTCCGGTATTGGCTCCTCCTTCTGCACCACCGGTGGCCTCACCGACCGGTCCGCTCGTGACGCCGCCGATTTCGCACGTGCCCCCGGTATCCGGATGGATGGTGCAAGCGCCGTCCGGCGAACGCGTTCTACGCCCCGGTGGCCTCATCGAACGACCGACGCCGCCATCCTTCCGGAACCTGGCGAGTGGACCTGGCCCGGAGCCGATGGAACGAAGCGGCGTCGTAGGTGGCTCACCGTCTAGACCCGGAAGTCGGTTCGACGTGAACGGACAGCAACTGGGGCATCCCGCCGGGCCGAGCACCAGGATCGCCAACCGATCTGGCGTGATCGGTCAAGAGCCGAGACGGCCAGCTGCGCCGCGCACCACTTCCGAATCGCTACGTGGTGAGGAACGCACGCCCGCAGGTGGCTGGCACGACCGAAGCTACGAGGCCTACGCCCGGCGACGGCCGCCCGGCGATCGCGACAAGGACCAACAATGGCAGGTGGAAGAGGGCGTCACACCGTTGCTGGAATCTCCTGACATTTCGTCCAATCACGATGCCACCCCCGGCGTGATCGGAATCGACCGTTGATCCTGCGGCGTCTCGCGCTTACTGCCGCTGCGGCCACGCTCGCCATGGCAGTATTTCCAACTCCTGCACAAGCGGACACGGCCCGCGACCAACAATGGCACCTCGGTTTCCTCCACATGGCCGAAGCTCAGCAGGTCAGCCAGGGCGAGGGTGTCATGGTGGCCGTGCTCGACTCCGGCGTTGACGCCAGTGTTCCCGAACTCGCCGCGGCCGTTGTGCCAGGCAAGGATTTCGGTGGCGGCAAGGGCGACGGCCGCAGCGACACCAACGGACACGGAACGGCGATGGCGGCCCTCATTGCCGGGCGCGGCAAGGGAGGCGACAAAGGGGTGCTCGGGATCGCACCGAAGTCGACCATCCTGCCTGTACAGGTCGCTCAATACATCGATTTCGCCGGCTACCCCGAGGACGTCGCGGCAGGAATCGACTATGCGGTGAGCCGCGGGGCCAGTGTCATCTGCATTGCCGCCGGCACCAACGATGTCAGCGTGCTCAGGTCGTCGATCCAGAAGGCTTTCGACGCCGACGTCGTCGTGGTCGCGGCCGCCGGCAACAAACCGAAGGCCGGCTCGGTTGTTTTTCCAGCAAAAATGCCCGGCGTCGTTGCCGTGGGTGCGATCGATCAGCAGGGTCAGCGCGCCGCCGTCTCGGTCGCGGGGCCAGAGCTCTCACTTGTGGCGCCAGGCGTCGACATTGCAAGCACCGGCCTCAGCGGCAAGCTACGCACCGGCACGGGAACCAGTGATGCCGCCGCCATCGTCGCCGGTGTAGTGGCGCTCGTAAGAGCCAAGTACCCACAGATGCGGGCGGACGAGGTAGTGCATCGGCTCACCGCTACCGCGCAGGACAAGGACGAGCCTGGGCGGGATCCGGTCTACGGGTACGGCATCGTCGACCCGGTCAAGGCGCTCACCGCCGACGTCCCACCCGCCTCACCCAGCACCTCGCCCCAAGCCTCGGCCGCGCCGAGCTCGGCCGGAAAAGCTGGAGGCGGCAACGCGGCGGGGGTGATCGCGGCGATCAGTGCTGCCGCGGTGGTCGTCGTCTTCATCGCCGTACTGCAAATCATCATCCGCGGGCGGAGGCGTCGGACGTGAGGAGAACCGACCGTTGAGTCTTCGGCGCTCGGCTCTCGTAACCGTCGCGGCATTGTTGGCGGTGGCGGCGTTTCCGGCTTCTGCACTCGCGGACTCGATCCGTGACATGCAGTGGCACCTGCGCTTCCTCCACATTGCCGACGCTCACAAGATCAGCCAAGGCGAGGGCGTCATTGTGGCGGTGGAGGATTCCGGGGTCGATACCACGTCACCCGAGTTGGCCTCTGCTGTCAGACCGGGCAAGGACTTCGGTGGAAACACCGGCGATGGCCGGCACGACATCGTCGGACACGGCACAGCAATGGCCGGCCTGATCGCTGGGCGCGGCAAGGGCGGCAACAACGGCGTCCTCGGTATCGCTCCGAGGTCGACCATCCTGCCTGTCCAGGTGTCGAAGGCCCTGGACATGGGTGGAAATCCTCTCGATCTTGCCAAGGGCATCGACTACGCCGTCACCCAAGGCGCCAAGGTCATCAACATCTCGCTGGACACGAGCGAAGCCAAGGAAGTCAAGGATGCGATCCAGCGGGCCATCGATGCCAACGTCGTGGTGGTCGCGGCCGCCGGCAACAAACCGACGTACGGATCGGTCACATTCCCCGCGCGAATGCCTGGTGTGATCGCGGTCGGCGCAGTCGATCAGCAAGGGGAACGCGCAGCCGTTTCTGTCGCTGGCGCCGAAATGGTCCTCACCGCTCCCGGCGTAGACATGGTCACAACAGACCTCGAGGGAAAGGCTCAGTCTGGCCGCGGCACCAGCGACGCGGCCGCCGTCGTTTCTGGCGTCGTCGCCCTCGTCCGAGCCAAGTACCCCCAGCTGAGCGGACCCGAGGTCATCCACCGTCTGACCGCTACCGCGCAGGACAAGGGTGAGCCTGGACGCGATCCGGTCTACGGGTACGGCATCGTCGACCCGGTCAAGGCGCTCACCGCCGACGTCCCGCCGGCCGCGCCCAGCGCCTCGCCGCAAGCCTCGGCCGTGGCAAGCACGGATGGAAAGTCTTCGGGTACCAGCCCAGCGGCGGTGATCGCGGCGATCAGTGCTGCCGCGGTGGTCGTCGTTTTCATCACCGTACTGCAGATCATCGTCCGCGGGCGGCGGCGTCGGGCATGATCCGGATGCGCAGAGGTGGCTTCGTAACCATCGCGGTTCTACTTGCCGCAGTGCCTGCCCCCGCTGCACACGCCGACACCGTCCGAGATCAGCAATGGCACCTTGGGTTCCTCCACATCGCCGACGCCCATAAGGTCAGTCAGGGCGACGGTGTGCTCGTCGCGGTGGTCGACTCGGGTGTCGATCCCGCCGCGCCGGAGCTAGGCGCGGCCGTGCTGCCAGGCGGGGAGTTCTTCGGCCGGTCCGGCGACGGACGCGCCGATACCGACGGCCACGGCACGGCAATGGCCGGCATCATCGCCGGGCGTGGCACGAGCAACGGGAATGGTGTTCTCGGCATTGCCCCGAAGGCAGACATCCTGCCGGTGCGAGTGTCGCCCGCGCCCGCCTTCGGTGGCTCGGGCAAGGATTTGGCCGCGGGCCTCGAATGGGCGATCAGCCAACATGCCAAGGTCATCTGCATTTCCCTCGGCACCGATGAGGACCCGAAGGTCAAAGCAGCGATCGAGAAGGCACTGGCTGCTGACATCGTGGTGGTCGCAGCGGTCGGAAACCGGCCAAAGACGACCAAGGTTGCCTTTCCGGCGAAGCTTCCCGGCGTGCTGGCTGTCGGCGCCGTAAACCAGCAGGGAGTGGCATCCGAAGCGTCCGTCACCGGACCGGAGGTACTCCTGACCGCTCCGGGTGTCGACATCATGTCCACGGACATCGAGGGAAACCATCGCGCGACCAGCGGCACCAGCGACGCCAATGCCGTTGTCGCCGGCGTGACCGCACTCGTCCGGGCCAAGTATCCACAGCTGAGCGGCGCGGAAATTGTCCGCCGCCTGACCGCAACCGCGCAGGACAAGGGTGAGCCTGGGCGGGATCCGGTCTACGGGTACGGCATCGTCGACCCGGTCAAGGCGCTCACCGCCGACGTCCCGCCCGCCTCACCCAGCGCCTCGCCCCAAGCCTCGGCCGCGCCGGGCTCGGCCGGGAAAGCTGGAGGCGGCAACGCGGCGGGGGTGATCGCGGCGATCAGTGCTGCCGCGGTGGTCGTCGTCTTCATCGCCGTACTGCAAATCATCATCCGCGGGCGGAGGCGGCGGGGGTAGGTTCGGGGCCATGGTTGATGTGCTCGGCAACGATGCGGTTTCTGCGGCCCTCGCCGGGCTCGCGGGGTGGTCCGGCGACGCGGAAGGGATCGAGCGGTCGGTGACCGCGCCCTCGTTCCTCGACGGGATACGGCTGGTGGCCGAGGTCGCGCACGTGGCCGAGCAGGCCGATCATCACCCCGACATCGACATCCGGTGGAGGACGGTGACCTTCCGGCTGTCGACGCACTCCGCGGGTGGGGTGACGGAGAAGGACATCACGCTCGCGGGGCAGATCAACGAGCTGATCGGGTAGCGCTGGCATCGGCGTAGGGTCGAGTCTGCCCAAACTGTCATACCCCCTCGGTACTGTCCAACCATGACCCAATTCGACGTAGCGACCGCGGCGGTCGAGGCGGCCCTCGCGGCCGGGGCGCGATATGCGGACGCCCGCGTGATGCATCGGCGGAGCGAGTCGATGACGGCGCGCAACGGTGAGATCGAGGACCTGAGTCAGGACGAGGACGCCGGCGTCGGGGTGCGGGCGCTGGTGGGGTCCAGCTGGGGGTTCTTCGCGGTGCCGGACCTCGGCAGCGACGCGGCGCGGCGGGCGGGTGAGCGGGCGGCGGCGATTGCGCGGGCCTCGTCCACGGTGCCGGGGCCGGCGTTGGATTTGGTGGACGTCGAGGCGCGGGTGGACTCGTGGGCGAGCGCCTGCGAGGTGGACCCGCTCGGGGTGGCGCTGTCGGTGAAGGGTGACCTGCTGACCGGGGCGACCGCGGAGGCGCACAAGGCAGGAGCGGACATCGCCGAGGGGCTGTACCAGATCTGGGACACCCGGAAGTGGTTCGTGTCGTCGCAGGGGCATCGCATCGACCAGCACATCCGCGAGGCGGGGGCGGGCATCTCGGCGACGGTGATCGGGGACGGGGAGACGCAGCGGAGGTCCTACCCGTCGTATCGCGGGCAGTACGGCACGCGCGGCTGGGAGCTGGTCGACGAGCTCGACATCCCGGCGCATGCGGCGCGGATCGCGGAGGAGGCTCGGGCGCTGTTGTCGGCGCCGCAGTGCCCGGCGGGTGAGACGACCCTGATCCTGGGCAGCGAGCAGATGGCGCTGCAGATTCACGAGTCGGTGGGGCACGCGATCGAGCTGGACCGGATTCTGGGCTGGGAGGCGGCCTTCGCGGGCACGTCGTGGCTCGACCTCGCCAAGATCAACCAGCTGCGGTACGGGTCGGAGCTGATGAACATCACGATCGATCCGACGATCCCGGGGGCGTTGGGGTCGTTCGGGTACGACGACGAGGGGACGCCGGCGGCGCCCCGGTATGCGGTGCGCGACGGGATCTGGGTGGGGGCGCTGGCCGGGCGGGACTCGGCCGCGGTCGCCGGGCTGGACTATGCGGGCAGTGTGCGGGCCGACGGGTGGGCGCGGCTGCCGATGGTCCGGATGACGAACGTCGGGCTGCTGCCGGGGCCGCACACGCTGGAGGAAATGATCGCGGCGACCGACGACGGGGTGCTGATGGACCTCAACCGGTCCTGGTCGATCGACGACAAGCGGCTCAACTTCCAGTTCGGGTGCGAGATCGGCTGGGAGATCAAGAACGGCAAGCTGGGGCGGATGCTGCGCAACCCGACGTATACGGGGATCGGGCCGCGCTTCTGGGGCTCGATGGACATGCTGAGCTCGGAGGTCGTGTCCTGGGGCACGCCGAACTGCGGCAAGGGGCAGCCCGGCCAGATCGGGCACACCGGGCACCCGGCCGCGGCGGCCCGGTTCCAGAACGTCCGAGTGGGGGTGCGGGGATGACCAGCATTGCGGCGACCGAGACCGACCTGGCACAGCGGGTGCTCGACCTGGTCGGGGCCGGCATCGAGGCCGAGGTGACGGTGGAGCGGCACGCGCTGGCGCTGACCCGGTTCGCCAACTCGTACATCCACCAGAACGTCGCCGACGAGACGACCTCGGTGCGGCTGCGGCTGCACGCCGACGGGCGCACGGCCAGCACTTCGACGACGGTGATCGACGGGCTGGACGAGCTGGTCCGGCGCACGGTCGACGCCATGCGGCTCGCGCCGGCCGACCCGACGTGGCCGGGGCTCACGCCGCGGACGCCGCTGGACTTCTCCGGCAACCTCGACGAGGAGACCGCGGCGGCCTCGCCGGATGAGCGGGCGGCACGGGTGCGGGCCTTCGTGGACCAGGCCGGGGGGCTGGACACCGCCGGGTACTGCCGGACGTCCTCGACCAGGATCGCCTACGCGAACTCGGCCGGGCAGCACCTGACGGCGGCGCGCAGCAGCGCGGCGATGGACGGCATCGCGCGCACGGCGACGTCGGACGGGCTGGCCCGGCTGGCGGCGGTGCGGCTGGCCGACATCGACGGCACGGTGCTCGGCGCGCGGGCGGCGGCCAAGGCGCGGGCCGGCGCCGACCCGGTGGAGTTGCCGCCGGGCAAGTACGAGGTGGTGCTCGAGCCGGCGGCGGTGGCGGACGTGCTGCAGTTCCTGACGATGTACGGGTTCAACGCCAAGATGGTGCTCGACCGCCAGTCCTTCCTGCAGCTGGGCGAGGCGCAGTTCGACCCGTCGGTGACCCTGGTGGAGGACGCCTCGCTGCCGGACGCGACGGCGCTGCCGTTCGATGCCGAGGGCACGCCGCGGCAGCGGGTGGTCCTGGTGGACAAGGGCGTCTCCACGGCAGTGGTGCACGACCGGCGCACGGCCGCCCGGGCCGGGAGCGGGGCGCGGTCGACCGGGCACGCGATCCCGGGCGGGGCGAGCTTCGGTGCGCTCGCGTCGAGCCTGCGGCTGCTGCCGGCGGATGGGCCGGCGCCGGTGGAGGTGGACGGGCCGGCGGCGGACTCGTCGGTGGCGGCGCTGGTGGCCGGAGTCGAGCGGGGGCTGCTGGTGACGGACAACCACTACACGCGGGTGCTCGATCCGCGGACGCTGGTGGTCACGGGGCTGACGCGCAACGGGGTGTGGCTGATCGAGGACGGGGTCATCACGACGCCGGTGCGGAACTTCCGGTTCACGCAGTCGTATGCGCAGGCGCTGGGGCCGGGGGCGGTGCTGGGGCTGGGGACCCGGGCGGTGGAGCAGCCGGGGCCCTGGTCGGAGGCCGGGTTCATGGCGCCGGCGGTGCGGTTGGCGTCGTGGAACTACACCGGCGGCGCGTCGGGCTGATCTTCGGGGGTAAGGATCCAAAGCTGAGGGGCGGGGAACCCCGCCCCAAAAGCACCCCAAGCGCCCGTAAACAACCCGAAAGTGCCGTGAAGGACCGAGAGCGCCGCACGGGACCTGAAAGCGCCGCTAGGAGTCGACCGCGCCAGCGGAACTTAGGTAAGGCAAACCAAACTTGTTCGGTGCGTTCAAGATCAATTAGAAAAAGAGGGGATTGCCGGGAGGGGTGAGATTGCCGGGTGAAGCGTTTCAGTGACGAATCGTCACACCCAAGCCTCCCAACGCACGTCGCAGCAGGATCGGGCGTAACGTGTGCACCGACCAAAGATCGGTACACTCGGCGAACTCTTCACCAGCCCGTCCAGGGAGTACTCACCATGACGACCACGCCGACCAGGGCTCGGTCAGTTGCCGGCGCGGGGGGCCGCGCGGCGATCAGCGCCAAGACATTGCGGACGGACGGGTGGCGGACTTCACCGTTGTCCATCGCGGTGATTCTGCTGTTCTTCATCGTCTATTCGACGATTCGCATTTTCATGGCGAAGTGGTACTTCGTCCCCGAACACGGCTATCTGACACCGCTCTACTCCCCCTGTCTGAGCGACTCCTGTGTCTCTGGGTCGTCGCACTTCGGCACGCCGTTCGGGGAGTTCCCGCGGTGGCTTCCGCTCGGCCTGGCGGCGTTCCCGTTCGTCGCCGGCTTCCGGGTGACGTGCTACTACTACCGCAAGAGCGGGTACCGCTCGCTCTGGCTGTCGCCGCAGGCGTGCGCCGTGCAGGAGCCCCACAAGAAGTACAGCGGCGAGACGCGGTTCCCGCTCGTCTTCATGAACTCGCACCGGTACTTCTTCTACGTGGCGTCGATCATCCTGTTGATCAACATCTGGGACGCGCTCCACGCGTTCAAGGGGGCCGACGGGAACTTCGGCATCGGGCTGGGCTCGCTGATCATCGTGGTCAACGTGGTGGCGCTGGCGGGGTACACGGTGAGCTGCCACGCGTGCCGGCACGTCATGGGCGGCCGGCTCAAGCACTTCTCGAAGCACCCGGTCCGGTACCGGATGTGGACGCTGATCTCCAAGCTCAACACCCGGCACGGCACGTTCGCCATGACCTCCCTGTTCACGGTCATCCTGACCGACTTCTACATCATGGCCGTGTCGGCGCAATGGATCACCGACCTCCGAATCTGGAATTAGGACCCCCCGATGACGAACATCGAGCGACACACCTACGACGTCGTGGTGATCGGCGCGGGCGGCGCCGGGCTGCGGGCGGCCATCGAGGCGCGGCTCGCGGGCAAGAAGACCGCCATCATCTCCAAGTCGCTGTTCGGCAAGGCGCACACGGTCATGGCCGAGGGCGGCGCCGCCGCGGCGATGGGCAACGTCAATGCCAACGACAACTGGCAGGTGCACTTCCGCGACACGATGCGCGGCGGCAAGTTCCTGAACAACTTCAGGATGGCCGAGCTGCACGCCAAGGAGGCCCCGGACCGCATCTGGGAGCTGGAGACCTACGGCGCGCTGTTCGACCGCACCAAGGACGGCAAGATCAGCCAGCGCAACTTCGGCGGCCACGAGTACCCGCGGCTGGCGCACGTCGGTGACCGGACGGGCCTGGAGCTGATCCGCACGCTGCAGCAGAAGATCGTCTCGCTGCAGCAGGAGGACTACGCCGCGCACGGCGACTACGAGGCGCGGATCCGGGTGTTCCAGGAGTGCACGATCACCGAGCTGTTCATCGAGGACGGCGCGGTGGCCGGCGCGTTCGGCTACTACCGCGAGTCGGGCGAGTTCGTGCTCTTCGAGACCTCGGCGATCGTGCTGGCCACGGGCGGCGTGGGCAAGAGCTACAAGGTGACGTCGAACTCGTGGGAGTACACGGGCGATGGTCATGCTCTTGCGCTGCGCAGCGGCGCGACCCTGATCAACATGGAGTTTCTCCAGTTCCACCCGACCGGCATGGTCTGGCCGCCGTCGGTCAAGGGCATCCTGGTGACCGAGTCGGTGCGTGGCGACGGCGGCGTCCTGCGCAACACCGACGGCAAGCGGTTCATGTTCGACTACGTGCCGGACGTCTTCCGCAAGCAGTACGCGGAGACCGAGGAGGAGGCCGACCGCTGGTACTCCGACCCGGACAACAACCGCCGCCCGCCGGAGCTGCTGCCCCGCGACGAGGTGGCCCGGGCGATCAACAGCGAGGTCAAGGCCGGCCGCGGCACCCAGGCCGGCGGCGTGCTGCTCGACATCGCCTCCCGGCTCAAGCCCGAGCAGATCACCAAGCGGCTGCCCTCGATGTACCACCAGTTCAAGGAGCTGGCCGACGTCGACATCACCAAGCAGCCGATGGAGGTCGGGCCGACCTGCCACTACGTGATGGGCGGGATCGAGGTCGACGCCGACAGCGCGGCGGCCGCGGTGTCCGGGCTGTTCGCGGCGGGCGAGGTCTCCGGCGGCATGCACGGCTCCAACCGGCTCGGCGGCAACTCGCTGTCCGACCTGCTGGTGTTCGGCAAGCGGGCGGGCGAGCACGCGGCGGCGCACGCGACCGAGACGCGGCGGCGCAAGCCCTCGGCGGCGGCGGTCGAGGCGGCCGTGGAGACGGCGCTGGCCCCGCTGCAGCGCGGCGATGGCGGCGAGAACCCGTACGCCCTGCACCACGAGCTGCAGGACATCATGGGCACCCTGGTCGGCATCATCCGCCGCGAGGGCGAGCTGCGCGACTCGCTGGTCCGGCTGGCCGAGCTCAAGGAGCGGGTCAGGAAGGTCGGCGCGACGGGCGGACGGCGGTACAACCCGGGCTGGCACCTGGCCCTCGACCTGCGCAACATGCTGGTCGTGTCGGAGTGCACGGCCAAGGCGGCGCTGGAGCGCACCGAGTCTCGCGGCGGGCACACCCGCGAGGACTTCCCGAAGATGGACCCGAACTGGCGCC
The DNA here is from genome assembly GCF_040682015.1 of Dactylosporangium sp. NPDC051485. Classification (NCBI taxonomy): domain Bacteria; kingdom Bacillati; phylum Actinomycetota; class Actinomycetes; order Micromonosporales; family Micromonosporaceae; genus Dactylosporangium; species Dactylosporangium sp. NPDC051485. The sequence continues at coordinate 87,296 of NZ_JBFAZW010000023.1, read as the reverse complement.
AGGTCAACCTGGTCTGCTCGCTGGACGGCGATGACGTCCGGCTGGAGCGCAAGCCGCTGCCGGTCATGCGCCCCGAGCTCCAGGGCCTGTTCGAGCGCAGTGAGCTGGCCAAGTACATGACCGACGAGGAGCTGTGATGGGTACCATGCGCCACTTCCGCGTCTGGCGCGGCGACGACACGGGCGGCTCGCTGGAGGACTTCCAGGTGGAGGTCAACGAGGGCGAGGTCGTGCTCGACGTCATCCACCGGCTCCAGGCCACCCAGACCCCCGACCTCGCGGTCCGCTGGAACTGCAAAGCCGGCAAGTGCGGCTCGTGCTCGATGGAGATCAACGGCAAGCCGCGGCTGGGCTGCATGACCCGGATGTCCACGTTCGGCGACAGCGAGACGGTCACCGTCACCCCGCTGCGCACCTTCCCGGTGATCCGCGACCTGGTCACGAACGTGAACTTCAACTACCAGAAGGCCCGGGAGCTGCCCGCCTTCGCGCCGCCGAAGGGCGTGGAGCCCGGCGAGTACCGCATGCAGCAGGTCGACGTCGAGCGCTCGCAGGAGTTCCGCAAGTGCATCGAGTGCTACCTGTGCCAGAACGTGTGCCACGTGGTCCGCGACCACGAGGAGAACAAGAAGGCCTTCTCCGGCCCCCGGTTCTTCATCCGCGCCGCCGAGCTGGACATGCACCCGCTCGACGCGCGTGGCGACCGCAAGGAGCTGGCCCAGGCGGAGCAGGGCCTCGGCTACTGCAACATCACCAAGTGCTGCACCGAAGTGTGCCCGGAACACATCAAGATCACTGATAATGCGATCATCCCCATGAAGGAACGCGTTGTCGATCGGAGGTACGACCCGGTGACCTGGCTTGGCCGCAAGATCTTCCGTCGTGACCAACTGGACGAGTCGGCCGTGACCCACGCCTCGAGCGCGACGGGCGCGTCGGCGGACACCGGCTCGCACTGGCACCAGCAGGGCCCGGTCCCGCAGGAGCCGGCCCTCGGCGCCGACGGCAAGCTGGCCGTCGCGGAGCTCTACCTGGACCGCCCCGCCGCGGCCTCGCCCTTCGGCGACGACCAGGAGTTCCCGCTCCCGCCGGAGAAGCTGCGCTACAACCACCCCAAGAACGGGCACTGAGCAAGACGCTCCCGGCCGATGCGGGGCCAGTTCTTAGAGGCCCCGCATCGCCGCGGCGTACCCGTCGGTGACCCTCGACTGCACCAGCCGGGTCACCGGCCCGCCGAGCTTCGCCCACCACGTCGCCGGGCGGCTGAACGCCCGCACCTCGAACCACACGTCTCCGCCGGCGTCCATGCCGAGCAGGAACGCCTCCTCGCCGTCCGCGACGTGCCCGGGCAGCGTGCCGAACCCGTAGCCGTACCGGTCGGGCTCGTCCACCACCCACACGATCCTGCAGGGCACCCACAGGCGCAGCGGCCCGGCCCCGATGCCGGTGGCGAACTCGACCCCCAGCCCCGCCCGCTCCGCGCCGGTCCGCACGCGCAGCCCCGCGCCCCGCTGCGGCCGCCAGTGGGCCAGCGCCTCGGCCGCGGTCCGGAACACCTCGGGCCCGGAGCCCAGCCGGATGCGCCGGGTCACGTGCCGGTAGCCGGGCGGCAGCGGGCCCTCGCGGGTCGCGCCGACCTCGGAGTACGTCAGGTTCACGGGCTAGACGGTAACAACGGCTCCAGCGCGTACACGATGGGCGCGTCGGCCGGCAGCCACGGCACGCTGTGGAGCTCACCGGCGCCCAGCCAGCGCAGGTCGCTGTGCTCCAGGGCGATCGGCTGCCCGCCGTTGGCCAGCGTGGCGACGTACACCCGAAGCAGCGCGGTGCCGCCGAGCATCTCGATATCGTCGCCGACCCTCGGCCCCACGACGACGTCGACCCCGAGCTCCTCCTGGCACTCCCGCACCAGGGCCTGCTCCTCGGTCTCCCCCGGGTCGACCTTGCCCCCCGGAAATTCCCACCTACCGGCCATTTCGGGCGGCGCGGCCCGCTCGCACGCCAGAACGCGCCCCTCGGAGATGATCGCTGCTCCGACGATGATCCGTGGCATCAACCGTTCGGTCTGCACGGCCAACCAGAGTGCCAGATCCAAATGAAGTTCCGGTGGCGGGCTATGCCCTGTTGTTCACCACACGAGGGAAATGTGGCCGTGGACAGATCCACCGGTTGCTAGTCAGACTTGCAGACACCGTTGATGACGGGCAGGCTTCGAAACGGCCACAAGCCGGCAACGATGCCGTGGGAGGGTAGGTCGACATGCGGGCCCGGTGGAGCGACGATCACCGTGACTATCTCAGCGATGCACTGGCCTTACTGCAGGGCTGGACGCACGACGCCGGGGAGATCCGGCGCACTCTGGCACTCGACGATTCCCAGCATGCGGCACTCACCGAGCGAATGAAAGTGGTCGCGGATGCCGTCGGCGTCCGCCCGGACGTTCGCCGCCTGGACGGCCGCACCCAGATCCGCCTCCGCGTGCCCGGCACGGCCGACTCGGAGCTCTCCCCGGGCGAGGTCACCCTGGCCGCCCGCATCGAGGATCTGTACAAGACGATCATTGCTGGCGCTGCTTAAGAGCCAAATCCTGGCTCCGGTCCGCGTCACCAGGGCACCGTTGCTCCCGTCAGACATCGGTCGGCCCTGGCGGGCCTCCCTGCCAGCTCCGCGGTGCCAAGATCGTCGGACAAGCCGGGCGCTGGCGCGCCGCGACTTATCCGATTTATACCCTGGCGCCGCCTAAATCCGGCATGTCGTGGTGCAGAGCGCCCGACATGCCGAAATGCCTCGAACCTGCCGAAACGCCCGCGATTTACACGTTGAAGCGGAACTCCACGACGTCGCCGTCCTGCATGACGTACTCCTTGCCCTCGATGCGGACCCTGCCGGCCGCCTTGGCGGCGTTCATCGCGCCCGCGGTCATCAGGTCCTCGAAGGAGACCACCTCGGCCTTGATGAAGCCGCGCTGGAAGTCCGAGTGGATCACGCCGGCGGCCTCGGGGGCGGTGGCGCCGATCGGGATCGTCCAGGCCCGCGCCTCCTTGGGGCCGGCCGTGAGGTACGTCTGCAGCCCGAGCGTGCGGAAGCCGACCCTGATCAGCTGGTGCAGCCCCGGCTCCGGCTGGCCGATGGAGGCCAGCAGCTCCAGGGCCTCATCCTCGTCGAGGTCGGTGAGCTCGGACTCGATCTTGGCGTCCAGGAAGATGGCCTCGGCCGGGGCGACGATGGCGCGCAGCTCGTCGAGGAAGGCGGCGTCGGACAGGCCGGCCTCGTCGACGTTGAAGACGTAGAGGAACGGCTTCGCGGTGAGCAGGTGCAGCTCGCCGAGCTCGGAGACGTCGAAGCCGGCCGCGTACAGCGTGTTGCCCTCGTTGAGCAGTTCCCCGGCGGCCTTCGCGGCGGCGGCGATCCCGGCCCGCTCCTTGCGGACCTTGGCCTCCTTCTCCAGCCGCGGCAGCGCCTTCTCGATGGTCTGCAGGTCGGCCAGGATCAGCTCGGTGTTGATCGTCTCGATGTCGTCGCGCGGCGAGACCTTGCCGTCGACGTGCACCACGTTCGGGTCGGAGAAGGCCCGCACCACCTGGCAGATCGCCGAGGCGTCCCGGATGTTCGCGAGGAACGCGTTGCCCCGCCCCTGGCCCTTCGACGCCCCGCGCACCAGCCCCGCGATGTCGACGAACGACACCGGCGCCGGGATGATCTTCTGCGAGTCGTACAGCGCCGCCAGCCGTCCGAGCCGCTCGTCGGGAAGCCCGACCACGCCGACGTTGGGCTCGATGGTCGCGAACGGGTAGTTCGCCGCGAGCGCGTCCCCCTTGGTGAGGGCGTTGAACAGGGTGCTCTTGCCCACGTTGGGCAGGCCGACGATGCCGATGCTGAGTGCCACGACTGTTCAGCTTAGGCGATTCGCTCGGCGCACCTTGACGCCCAGCGCCGCGACCGGCCCGGGGCGCCCCGACGCCCGCCGCGCGACCGGCCCGGCAAGCGCATTCCACCCGGGCCGGCGCGACGCTGAACTCCCCCACCGGCCCGGCTCACCGCTCACCGCGGGCCGGCCCGGCAAACGCATCCCGCTCGGGTCGGCGCGACGCCCGGCTCCCCCGCCGGCCCGACCAAACGCATCCCGCTCAGGCCGGCGCGACGCCCGGCTCCCCCGCCGGCCCGGCAAACGCATCCCGCTCAGGCCGGCCCGGCCGAGGCGGTCCGCTCAGGCCAGCTCGATGCCCAGCTCCGCGGTCAGCCCGGCGAACGCCCGGGCCGCCTCCCCGAAGCGCCGCGGCCCGGACAGCACGTCCGGCCGCGCGGGGTCGGCCAGGTGCGGCTCGAGCGAGGCGAACCCCTCCCACCCGTCGTCCCGCAGCGCCTCCAGGGTCTCCCGCAGCTCCCCGTCCCCATGCCCCGCCGGCACCTCGACCCCGTCCGCCGCCCGCGCGTCCTTGACCTGCAGGTACGCGATGTGTGGCCGCAGCAGCGCGTACCCGTCGGTGAACGGCCGCACGCCCACCTGCACGAAGTTCGCGTTGTCCCAGGCCACCCGCAGCGCGGACGAGCCGACCGACTCCACGATGTCGAGCACCCGCGAGGGCGTGTCCCCGTAGATCGCCTTCTCGTTCTCGTGCACCAGCACGACGGACTCCCGCTCGGCGACGTCGGCGAAGGCCCGCAGGCGCGCCAGCACGGTGTCGCGCACGGCCACCGCCTCCACGCCGTCGGGCCGGTAGAACGAGAACAGCCGGATGTAGCGCGCCTCCAACCGGCGCGCGGCCGCCACGACCCGCTCCAGCCGGGCGAGTTCGGGGGCCGGGTCGTCGTACACCTGGCTCTTGCCGATCGGCGACGCGATCGCGGAGACCCGCACCCCGTGCCGTTCCAGCAGCCCCGACAGCCGCGCCAGATCCTCGTCGGACATGTCCACCACGTTGGTCCCCCAGGCGCTGCGCACTTCGACGTGCGAAGCCCCAAGAGCCAGAAGCACCTGCAGCTGTACCGCAAAATCGGCGTCGATCTCGTCGCCGAACCCCGACAGCATCCACCGCGTCATACCGGACATTATGAATGCCATGGAAGACTACGCCGTGGCCCGCGCGACCCGCCCGGGCACCGTGGAGAGCCTCGCCCACGATTTGCGTGCCCTGGGCCTGCCCGAGGGCGCGACGGTCGTGGTCCATTCCTCGCTGTCCCGCCTGGGCTGGGTGGCCGGCGGCGCCCAGGCCGTCGTGCTGGCCCTCCTGCGCGTGCTGGGCCCGGACGGCACCCTGGTCATGCCGACCCACTCCCGCGGCCTGACCGAGCCCTCCGACTGGGGCAACCCGCCGGTCCCCGAGGAGTGGTGGCCGATCATCCGGGCCGAGACCCCGGCCTACGACCCCCGCGTGACCCCCACGGGCTACATGGGCGCGATCGTCGAGTGCTTCCGCTCCTTCCCGGGCGTGCGACGCAGCTCCCACCCGACCGTCTCCTTCGCCGCCCTGGGCCCGCTGGCCGAGCGCATCACCGCCGGCCACCGGCTGGACGACGGCCTGGGCGAGCACTCGCCGCTGGCCCGCCTGTACGACGCCGACGCCTGGGTGCTCCTGCTCGGCGTGGGGCACGGCAACAACACGTCGCTGCACCTGGCCGAGTACCGCGCCGACGCACCCGAGCGGTATCGCCGCCAGGGCTCCCCGATCCTGGTCGACGGCGAGCGCCAGTGGGTCGAGTACCGCGAGCTCGTCAACGACACCTCGCTCTTCGTCCCCTTGGCCAAGGACTTCGCGGAGATCACCGGCGGCGAGCGCACCGGCCCGGTGGGCGCCGGCACCGCCAGCCTGACCCGCCAGCGCGCCCTGGTCGACTTCGGCGGACGGTGGCTGTCCCAGCGCGCCGCACACTGAACCGCTGTCCACTTCGCGCCATGGCCGAACGGCCGCCGGCCCTGACGGGGGCCGGCGGCGGAATTTGGAAGCGGACTGCCAGCTCAGGCCTGCGCGAGGGGGTCGTCCTTCGGGTCGTCGTACTGCACCGTCTCGAAGTGGCCGTCGAAGTCACTGTCGGTGATCGTCACGTCACGGCGGCCGTCGCCGTCGAGGTCGCGGGCCACGTAGTCGGCCTTGCCGTCGAAGTTCGTGTCGCGCACGTCGGTGTCGATGTTGCCGTCGTTGTCGAGGTCGGCCACGACCCGGTCGAAGCGGCCGTCGCCGTTGGTGTCCAGCGCGGCCACGTCCTTGTCGCCGTCGTTGTCCGTGTCGATGAACACGGCGTCGATCCGGCCGTCGCCGTTGAGGTCGCGCAGCTCGGTATCGAGCGTGCCGTCGCCGTCGGTGTCGATCGCGTAGCGGTCGATCTTGCCGTCGCTGTCGTCGTCGTAGGCGACGGCGTCGGCCCGGCCGTCGCCGTCGCGGTCGATCGCGTAGATGGTCTCGCCGTGCTCCCCGTGCAGCGTGACGACGGTCGGTTCCGGCCCCTGGTCGGCGGCGGACAGCCCGGCCTCGCCCTCGCCGCCGGCGCCCGGCCCGGCGGAGTCGTACTCGGTCATCGCGGTCTCCATCTCGTGTACGTTGGCCACCACCTTAGGCGTTCCCGGCCAGCCACATTCGGGTCCGAAAACCGCCAGTCGCCGGCCGGGACGCGAGGCAGGATGGAGTCGTGAAACTCGACTTCGAAACCTGCCGCAAGGCGGCGACCAGCCGGGACTCGCGCTTCGACGGCGTGTTCGTCACCGCGGTCAAGTCGACCAAGATCTATTGCCGGCCGTCCTGCCCGGCCATCACGCCGCGGCCCGAGAACGTGACGTTCCTGCCGACCGCGGCGGCCGCGCAGCGCGAGGGGTACCGGGCCTGCCTGCGCTGCCGGCCCGACGCCGCGCCCGGCTCGCCGGACTGGGACGTGCGCGGCGACGTGGTCGGGCGGGCCATGCGGCTCATCGCCGACGGGGTCGTGGACCGCGACGGCGTGCCGGGGCTGGCCGACCGGCTCGGGTACACCGAGCGCCACCTGCACCGCATGCTCACCGCCGAGGTCGGCGCCGGTCCCCTGGCCCTCGCGCGGGCCCAGCGCGCGCAGACGGCCCGGGTGCTCATCGAGACGACCGGGATGGGGCTGGCGGAGATCGCGTTCGCGGCCGGCTTCGGCAGCGTGCGCCAGTTCAACGACACGATCCGCGAGATCTACGGCCGCACGCCGTCGCAGCTGCGGGCCCGGCGCAGCCTGCCGCAGCAGGACGAGGGCGTGGTGGCGGTGCGGCTGCCGTACCGGGCGCCGCTGCACGCCGAGTCGCTGCTGTCGTTCCTGCGCGACCGCGCCGTGCAGGGCATCGACGCCGTGGAGGAGGGGCAGTACCACCGCAATCTCAGGCTCCCGCACGGCACCGGCCGCGTCACGCTCGCCCCGCGCGACGGGCACGTGGCCGCGACGCTGCACCTGGCCGACGTGCGCGACCTGGCCCCGGCGGTGGCCCGCTGTCGCCGGCTGTTCGACCTCGACGCCGATCCGGTCGCGGTGGACGCGGTGCTCGGCGCCGACCCCGCGCTCGCCCCGATGGTGCTCAAGGAGGAGGGCGTGCGGGTGCCCCGCGCGGTCGACGGCTTCGAGATCGCGGTGCGGGCCGTCGTCGGCCAGCAGATCTCGGTGCCGGCCGCGCGCACGGTACTGCGCAAGCTCATCGCCGCCGACGCGGGCCTGTTCCCCACGGCCGATGAGCTGCTCGCCCTTCCCGACGAGGCGTTCGCGATGCCCGAGGCCCGGCGGCGCACCCTGCGCGGGCTGGCCGCCGCGGTCGCGGCCGGCGAGCTCGACCTCGACGGCGGCGGGGACCGCGACGAGACGGTCGAGAAGTTCAAGGCGCTGCCCGGCATCGGCGACTGGACCGCCCAGTACGTCGCCATGCGCGCCCTCGGCGACCCGGACGCGTTCCTGCCCACCGACCTGGGGGTGCTGCGCGGCGCGCGGTCCGCCGGGCTCCCCGACACCCCGAAGACCCTGGCCGCGCACGCCGAGCGCTGGCGGCCCTGGCGCTCCTACGCCGCGATCCGACTCTGGAGGATGCAGTGAACACGTACTTCACCACCACCGACACCCCGGCCGGCCCGTTCACGATGATCGTCGACCCCGACGAGGCCGTGCTGGCGTCGGGCTGGACGACCGACGTGCGCGGGCTGATGGTCCTGGCCAAGCTGACCGAGCACCCGGAGCATCGCGGGCAGCTGGGCGTACCGTCGAAGGCACTTGAATCCTATGTGGACGGTGACCTGACGGCGATCGACGACGTGCCGGTGCGCCAGCGCAGCGGGGAGTTCCTCAACCACGCGTGGGAGGTGCTGCGCACGGTGCCCGCCGGGGCGCCGGTGACCTACTCCGAGTTCGCCGCGCGGTCCGGGCGGCCGGCGGCGGTGCGGGCGGCCGCGATGGCCTGCGCACGCAACGCGGCCGCGCTGTTCGTCCCCTGCCACCGGGTGCTGCGCCTGGACGGCACGCTCGGCGGGTTCCGCTGGGGCCTGCCGGTCAAGCGCTGGCTGCTCGACCATGAAGCTGACCGCTCAAGTCATGAAGCTATCTGAATATCGCTTGGCGCCTATGTAAGCGCCACGTAGCTTGGAAGCATGTCCACGACCGCCGCGCCCGCCCGGGTGCGGCGGGAGAGCAAGGCCTACGCGCTCTGGCGGATGCGGTCCTACCTGCGGCCCTACTACGCGCTCACCGCCTGGTCGATGCTCGCCGCGGTCGCCTCCACCGCCGCCAGCCTCGCCATCCCGCTGCTCATCCAGCGGGTCGTCGACGGCCCGGTGCGCCACGGCGACACCCGCGGGCTGTTCCTGCTCGGCGGCCTGGCGATCGCGCTCGGGCTGTGCGAGGGCGCGCTGAGCTTCATCCGCCGGTGGGCCCAGTCCGCCTCCTCGGTCGGCATGGAGGCGAGGCTGCGCGAGGATCTCTACGCGCACCTGCAGCGCCTGCCGATCGAGTTCCACGACCGGTGGCAGTCCGGCCAGCTGCTGTCGCGGGCCACCGCCGACCTCTCCTCGATCCGGCGCTTCCTGTCCTTCGGGCTGTTCTTCTTCGTGCTGAACATCGGCACGTACGTGGCGGTGTCCGTCCTGCTGATCCGCCTGTACTGGCCGCTGGGCGTGTTCGTGGCCCTCAGCGCGGTCCCGCTGTTCTTCATCGTGCAGAGGTTCACCGGACGGTTCTTCGCCGCCTCCCGCGAGCTGCAGGACTCCCTCGGCGACCTGACCACGCGCATCGAGGAGTCGGCGCAGGGCATCCGGGTGATCCGCGCGTTCGGCCGGCGCGACCACGTGGCCGAGCAGTTCGCCGGCGGCGCCCGGCACGTGCACGACCTCGGCGTGGGCAAGAGCCGGATGGTGGCCCGCACGCTGTCGCAGTTCGACCTGGTCCCGAACGTCACGATGGCCGTGGTGCTGGTGGCCGGCGCGGTCGCCGTCTCGCGCGGCGCGCTCACCGTCGGCACGCTGGTCGCCTTCGTGGCGCTGCAGGTGATGCTGGTCTGGCCGATCGACATCCTCGGCTGGATCATCGCCAACGCGCAGGAGGCGATGAGCGCGTCCGCGCGCATCTACGAGGTGCTGGACACGGCGCCGTCCATCGTGGACCGCCCGGGCGCGGTGACGCCGTCCGGGGTGCGGGGACGGCTGCGCTTCGAGGGCGTGGTCTTCGGCTACGAGCCGGGCCGGCCGATCCTGCGCGGCATCGACCTGGAGGTCGAGCCGGGCGAGACGGTGGCGATCGTCGGGGTCACCGGCAGCGGCAAGACCACGCTCGTATCGCTGGTCCCGCGCCTGTACGACGTCGACGCCGGGCGCATCACCATCGACGGGCACGACGTGCGCGACATCAAGCTCGACGCGCTGCGGCGCATCGTCGGCACCGCCTTCGAGGACCCGACGCTGTTCTCGATGAGCGTGCGGGAGAACCTGACCCTGGGCCGCACCGACGCCACCGACGCCGAGGTCGAGGAGGCGCTGCGGATCGCCCAGGCCGGCTTCGCCCACGACCTGCCGTGGGGGCTGGACACCCGCATCGGCGAGCAGGGCCTGTCGCTGTCCGGCGGGCAGCGGCAGCGGCTCGCCCTGGCCCGGGCGGTGCTCGGCCGGCCGCGGGTGCTGGTGCTCGACGACCCGCTGTCGGCCCTGGACGTGCACACCGAGGCGCTGGTCGAGTCGGCGCTGTCCACCGTGCTGACCGGCACGACGGCGCTGCTCGTGGTGCACCGGCCGTCCACCATCGCGCTCGCGGACCGGGTGGCGTACCTCGAGGACGGCCGCCTCGCCGCGGTCGGCACCCACTCGCGGCTGCTGGCCACCTGCCCCGGCTACCGGGACGTGCTGCGTGGCGCTTGACGTGCAGCGGTGGCGCGGCACCGCGACCGAGGAGCCCGACCCGACCCAGCGCGTGGCCAGCCGCCGCCTGCTGGGCTCGCTGCTGCGCCCGCACCGGCTGTCCATCGCCGCGCTCGTCGCGCTGCTGCTGGCCCAGAACCTGGCCGGGATGGCCGGCCCTTATCTGGTGAAGCTCGGCATCGACCGGGGCATCGGCCATCCGCCCGTGCTGGTGCTGGTGACCGCGCTCTTCGGGCTGGCCACCGCCACCGAGTTCGTCACCCGCCGGGTGTTCCTGGCCATGTCCGGCCGGGTCGGCAACGCGGTGCTGTACGACCTGCGCATCCGCGTCTACCGGCACTTCCAGCGGCTGTCCATCGGCTTCCACGAGCGGTTCACGTCGGGGCGGGTCATCGCCCGGCTCACCAGCGACGTCGACAACATCGCCGAGCTCACCGACGGGGCGCTGGACGACCTCGTGCTGGCCGCGCTGTCGGTGCTGTCGGTGGCCGGGATCCTGCTCTGGCTGGACCCGCCGCTGGCGCTGGTCACGCTGGCGTCGTTCCCGTTCCTGCTGTGGCTGTCGCGCTGGTTCCAGCGGGCCAGCGCGCGGGCGTACCGCCGGACCAGAGAGACGATCGCGCTCGTCATCATCCACTTCGTGGAGTCGCTCGGCGGCATCCGCGCGGTCCAGGCCTTCCGCCGCGAGCGGCGCAACGACGAGATCTTCGCCGCCGTCAACGGCGACTACGCGGTGGCCAGCCTGCGCGCGCAGCGGCTCGTCGCGACCTACTCCCCGGCCATCAAGGTGATCGGCAACGTGTCGATCGCGGTGGTGCTCACGTACGGGGGCTGGCGGGTGCTACACGGGCACACCGAGGTCGGGGTGCTGGCGGCGTTCCTGCTGTACCTGCGCCGGTTCTACGAGCCGATGCAGGAGCTGTCGCAGTTCTACAACACGCTGCAGTCCGCGACGGCCGCGTTGGAGAAGCTGGCGGCGGTACTGGACGAAGCCCCCGCGGTCGCCGAACCGCGCTCGCCGGTGCGCCTGCCGAGCCCGCGCGGCGAGCTGACCTTCGACGGCGTCGCCTTCCAGTACGACGCCGGGCGCCCGGTGCTGCCGGCGCTGGACCTCTTCGTGCCGGCCGGGCAGACGGTCGCCCTGGTCGGCGCGACGGGCGCGGGCAAGTCCACCATCGCCAAGCTGGTGGCCCGCTTCTACGACCCGAGCGCCGGCACGGTGTCGCTGGACGGCGTCGACCTGCGCTCGCTGCCGGAGGACGACCTGCGCCGCGCGATCGTCATGGTGACCCAGGAGAACTATCTCTTCTCCGGCACGGTCGCCTCCAACATCGCCTTCGGCCGGCCGGGCGCCACCCGGGCCGAGGTCGAGGCGGCCGCGGCGGCGATCGGGGCGGACGCGTTCATCCGGGCGCTGCCGGAGGGGTACGACACCGACGTACGCAAGCGCGGGGGAAGACTTTCGGCCGGACAGCGCCAACTGGTGGCGTTCGCGCGCGCCTTTCTGGCCGACCCCGCGGTGCTGATTCTCGACGAGGCGACGTCCTCGCTGGACATCCCCAGCGAGCGGCTGGTGCAACAGGCCCTGCGCACGATCCTGGCCTCCCGCACCGCGCTGGTGATCGCCCACCGGCTGTCCACAGTGGAGATCGCCGACCGGGTCCTGGTGCTCTCGGGCGGCCGGATCGTCGAGGACGGCCCGCCCTCGGTCCTGATCGACCGCGGCGGCCACTACGCCGACCTGCACACCCAGTGGCGCGACTCCCTGCTCTAAGTGTCGGGTAATTGACACTCATCTTGGGCCTTGCGCGTGAATGGCGGGGTTCACGCCGTCGATCTACCGTGGACGCAGCGGTTCATGGGAAGATTCTCGTCACGCTACGGCGCAAGGCTCGTCGCCCGCAGTGATCTTCGCGGGGGTCATGACCAACGCAGAAGAGGACCGATGACTGGCGGACGATGGAGTGGCCAGACCCGATTTCTCGTCGTGTTCGTCGGGCTCGCCCTGGTCGGCTTGGGCGTGCTCACGACGGTGGCGTTCCGCAGCACCGCCGGCGCGGCCGCCCTCGTAGGGGCGGGTGTGCTGGTCGGCCTGGCGGGCCTGTCCGGCGGGGCGATCGTGGTCCGCTCCGCCGACCGCGAGGAGCGCATGGCCTCGGCCGGCCGCGCCCAGCAGGACGGCGACGCCGAGGGCGCCTACGACCGCTTCGTCCAGCTGATCCGCGGCCACGCCCCGCAGGCCATCGCCTACCACGAGGGCGCCAACGCGGCGCTCTACGAGGCCGCCGGCCGCGAGGGTCAGAAGCTGCAACCCGTCTTCGGGTACTTCCTGGGCCCGATCGCCATGTCCGAGGCCCACATCATCGTCGACGTCCGGGCCGGCACCGGCTTCTCCATGGCCCGCATGCAGGCGACGCTGCAGGCCCTCCTGGTCGGCCCGACCGCCGCCTTCCAGGCCGCGCTGGTCATCGTCAACGCCGCCCCCGACGACTCCATCCTCAGCTCGGTGCGCCAGCTCAGCACCGCCCTGGACCGCCCGGTGGCGGCCGTCGCCTGGCGCCTCGGCGACCAGTCCGACGCCATCTCCGAGGCGATCGTCTCCCTGCGCCGCGAGCTGCGCCGCCGCAACCACGAGTCCCCCATCGAGGTGCCGGCCGAGGTCTTCGACGAGCACGAGCCCGACGTCTACGAGCCGATGCGCTTCCCGACCCACCCGGCGCCCCCTCCCCCACCTATCCCCCAGCAGCAGCCGCAGCGCATGGACGACGACGTCTTCCCGCACGTCATGTCCTCCACCGTCTACGGCGCCCCCGCGGCCGTGGAGCCCGACCCGGTCGAGTGGACCGCCCCGGAGACCCGCCACCGCCCGAGCCACCCTTCGCCCGTCTACGACGACTCCGCGGGCTGGCAGCGCGCGACCGACCTGCACTGGCGCGGCCAGCTGCAGGAGGCCGAGGAGGCGTACCGCGAGATCGTCGACGCCCGCGCCCACGCCCTCGGCTGGGACCACCCGGACACCCTGACCGCCCGCGACCAGCACGCCACCGTCCTGCGTGACCTCGACCGCCTGGCCGAGGCCCTGGTCGAGTGCGACGAGGCGCTGACCTCCCGGGTGCGCATCCTCGGCGAGGACCACCCGGACACCCTGACCAGCCGCAGCCACCTGGCCACCATCTACCACCAGCTGGGCGACCTGACCCGGGCGGAGGCCGAGCACCAGCGGGTGCTGGAGGCGCGCACCCGGGTCCTGGGCGCCAACCACCAGGAGACCCTCATCTCGCGCAGCAACCTCGCCAAGGTCTACCAGGACATGGGCGAGCTCGACCGCGCGATCGACGAGCATGGCACGGTCATGCGGGCCCGCACCCACCTGCTCGGCGCCGAGCACCGCGACACCCTGATGAGCCGCAGCCTGCTCGCCTCGGCCCTGCACCACGCCGGCCGCCTGCCCGACGCGGAGGCCGAGCACCGGGCGGTGCTGAGCTCCCGCCTGCGCCTGCTCGGCCCGGTCCACCTGGACACCGCCGTCTCCCGCCACCGCCTGGCCAGCGTGCTGCACGACCTGGGCCGGCTGGACGAGGCCATCACGGAGTACCGCGCGGCCCAGGCCGTCTACGCCCAGCTCCTCGGGGCGTCGAGCCCGTTCGCCCGCGCCGCCGCCTCGGACCTGGCCCTGGCCGAGCGCGCCCTGCGCGGCGCCCAGGGCTCCCACCGCTACTGACCCACCGCCCGCCGACCGAGTCCGTCTGCGCGAACCGCGGCACGCTCCGCTCCAGCATCGACACGCGGGACGACGCCGGCACGACCAGGGCGGAGATCCCCGCCGACGTTGCCTCCGCGCAAGGTCGACGTCCGGCGGTGGCACTCTCGCCGCCGCCCCCCGAGGGACCACCGGTGCCGCCGACGGTCTGCGGGGCGATGGCGGTCTCGCGACGCACGGCCCAGCACCGAGGGACAAGCCGAGCCCGGTGAGAACAGACGCGGGGGTCAGCGGCGGTCTCCCGGTGCGCGGCCCGGCGCCGAGGGACGAGCCGAGCCGGTCAGGACGGACGCGGGGGCAGCGGCGGTCTCCCGACGCACGGCCCGGCGCCGAGGAGCGAGCCGAGCCGGTGGGGACGGACGCGGGTCAGCGGGCGGTGGCGATGACGCTGATCGGGGGGTCGCCGTGGCGGTACAGGGTGTCGACGACCACGCGGAGCCCGGGGTTGGCCTCGGCTCGGTCGTAGGTGCGGGTCTTGATGCGGTCGCGGTCGAAGTCGATGCGGGTGCGGTTGGCCGGGTCGTAGCGGACCCAGGTCTCCTCGCCATGCATCGGGGCGGCGGTGCCGCGGAGCTTGACCTTGATGTCGGCCTCGAACTGGGAGGCGTCGTCGGGGTACACGCGGACGCGCACCGTGTAGCGCGATGCCTTCGTATTGCCGTACTCGTCCACGTTCTGCAGGCCGAAGCCGACGTGGACGATCTCGCCGCGGGCGCTGATCGCGTTGGCGCCGGGTTTCCGGCCTAGTCCGAACATGAGCGCGACGGTAGAGGGCCCCGGCCGCCTCGGCGATCATGTGCGCGACAGTGCCGCCACGGGCTGTCGGGCATTGCCCGAGTTTGGCCGGAGAATTCGGTCCTCAATCGGTCATCGGACGCGACCCGGGAGCACCGCCGCGGCGAACCCACCCGCACGCCCCGACCCACTCCCCGGCGCCGTCCGGACAGTCAAGGCGGCGAGCGCCCGGCGTATCCGACGGGACCAGGGCCGGGGCCGGTCGAGGCGGAAGGCGTCCCGCGTATCCGACGGGAGCAGGGCCGGGCCGGTCGAGGCGGCGGGCGTCCGGCGTATCGGACGGGACGAGGGCCGGGGCGGGTCGATGGGGTGGGTGCAGGGGCTTGGCCACGCGGACCTGGCAAGGAGGCGCGCCAGCGCCGAGTGGTGTCTCGTGGGAAGAACGGTCTGATCGTGACGCGGGCCCGAGTCATGGATGGCTTATTGGGGTGGCTCTTCGCGCAAGGCCGCCAGGAGCGCCTCGTACTCGTTGTCGACCAGCTCGGGGGCCTGCAGCTGGCGGGGCGTCGTCTCGACCTGGGGCGGCGCCGGCAGGTCGTCGGCGCTGATGCCCAGCTCGGCCAGCTTGCGGGCGCTCACCAGGACGCGGGCCTCCAGGGAGCCGATCGCGCGGTTGTACGACGTGACGGCGGCCGACAGCGAGGTGCCCACCTTCGACATGTGCTCGCCCATGGTGCTCAGCCGGGCGTACAGCTCGCGGCCGACCCGGTGGACGGCCTGCGCGTTGGTGGTCAGGGAGTCCTGTCGCCAGGCGTAGGCGATGGTGCGCAGCAGGGCGACCAGGGTGGCCGGGGTGGCCAGCACGACGTTGCGGGCGAAGGCGTGCTCCAGCAGGGGCGGGTCGTGCTGGAGGGCGGCGTCGAGGAACGTGTCGGCGGGGACGAACAGGACGACGAACTCGGGGGCGGGCTCGAACGCCGACCAGTACGACTTGGCGGACAGGGCGTCGACGTGGGCGCGCAGGTGGCGGGCGTGCTGGGTCAGGCGGGTGGTGCGGGCTTGGTCGTCGGGGGCCTCCAGCGCCGACAGGTAGGCGTCCAGCGGGGCCTTGGCGTCGACCACCACCTGGCGGCCGCCGTGCAGGCGCACGATCAGGTCGGGGCGCACGACGCCGGCGTCGGTGGCGGCGGTCACCTGCTCGTCGAAGTCGCAGTGCTCGAGCATGCCCGCCGCCTCGACGATGCGGCGCAGCTGGTGCTCGCCCCAGCGGCCGCGGACCGCGGGGGCGCGCAGGGCGGCGACCAGCCGGTGGGTCTCCGTGCGCAGCTCGCCCGAGACCTCGTGCATGGCGCGCACCTGCTCGCGCAGCGCCTCGTAGGCGCCGACCCGGTCCTTCTCCAGGTCGCTCACGCGGCGCTCATACCGCACCAGCGCCTCGTGCAGCGGCGTGACCGCGTCGGCGACGGCGTCCTGGGTCTGGCCCCGGGCCTCCAGGGTCAGACCCCGCAGGGAGGCCTCCAGGCGGGCCTCGCCGTCGCGGGTCGCCTGCAGCGTAGCTTCCAGTTTCGCCAGGTCAACCGCGGCGCGGGAACGGGCGGCGAACCAGCCGAGGGCGGCTCCGGTGATGAGGCCGACGAGTAGGAGGAGGAGATTCACGGTACTCAGCATGCCGTAGGGGTACGACAGAAACCGGTACCGTCGAGGGCATGGGTTACTCGTCCTGGTTGGAGTGGTGACGGTGTTCGGCTTCGGGCGCAGGAAGCGCGAACAGCAGCAGCTGGCCGATGCGCGGGAGGAGGCCCTTCGGTGGTACGAGCGGCTCGGTGGGCAGCTCATGAATCTTTCCGGCGATGAGACGTCGGTCAAGCAGGCGCTGGTGGACGCCAGCGAGCGGTACAACGCGGCGGGTGGGCAGCTGGAGCGGGCCACCAGCCTGAAGCAGTACGACCTGGCGCGGGAGACGTCGCTGGAGGGGCTCGCCTACATCCGGGCGGCGCGCACCGCCATGGGCCTCGACGCGGGGCCGGACCTGCCGCCGCTGGCCGGGGCGCGGGCCGGGCAGATCACGAAGGAGCGCGAGGTCGACGTCCAGGGGCACACGTACCGTGCCAGCCCCGAGCCCGGCAACGCGACGCCCTACTACTACCCGGGCGGCGCGGTGGCCGGCCGCGGGGTCCCGGCCGGCTGGTACTCCGAGCCCTGGTGGAAGACGGCCCTGGTGGCCGGCGCCTGGGGAATCGGGTCCGTGCTCGTGTTCGACGCGCTCTTCAGCCCGGGCTGGGGGGACCACGGCTACGACGCGGCGTACAACGCCGGGTTCGACCAGGGCATGGATCAGGGCTTCGACCAGGGCTTCAACCAGGCCTACGACGACAGCGGCGGCGGCGATGACGGCGGCGGCGACTGGGGCGACGGCGGAGACTTCGGGGGCGACTTCGGGGACTTCGGCGGCGACTTCTGAGGCACGGGCGGCGGGGGGGGGGCGCGCGGGGGGGCCCCCCCCCCCGCAGCGGGTTTAAGGGGGGACCCCCCAAAGACAAAA
>NZ_JBFAZW010000023.1:0-69919 GCF_040682015.1 Dactylosporangium sp. NPDC051485 | reverse complement strand
GCGGGGGCGGGGGGGGGGGCGGGGGGGGGGGGGGGGGGGGGGGGGGGGGGGTGGGGGGGGGGGGGGGGGCCCCCGGGGGGGGGGGGGGGGGGGGGGGGCCGCGGGGGGCCCCCCCCCCCCACGGCTCAGGTGATGAGCGGGGAACCCGTCAGATCGAACACGGCGAACGAGGCGCCGTCGTTGTCGATGTCGTAACGGAGCCAGCCGTCGCCCGACCAGTCGTAGGCCGAGCTGTAGCCGCTGTAGAGCGCCGTGGTGCACTCGAAGTAGCCGCTCCACGACGCGTTGATCTTGGTCGTGACGTCGCAGTTCTTGTCGGTGATGATGGTGTCGGCGGCCACCCCGTTGGGGCGGCGCTCCAGCGTCGTGACGACGTAGAACGCGTCGAACTTGTGGCCGCTGCCGACTGGGAAGTCCGCGTTGGCCCACCACGAGAACTTCAGCGTCGCGTACAGGTACGGGCCGTTGTGCGAGATGCAGGTGTCGCCGTGCACGGTGATGTCGGTCTTCCCCGGCAGGTTGAGGCTCTTCTTGTTCGCGGCGAATGTGCACTTCTCGACGTAGCCGGCGGCCGAGGCCGAGGCCGGCGCCGGGGTGAAGCCGACGAGCAGCAGCAGCGCCGCCAGCGAATACCACACGAGCTTCTTCATTTCGTGTACCCCCGTCAGTACAGCAGCGGCGAGCCGACGAACTGCCGCGGCGTCAGCCAGCCCTTGCCGTCGTTGTCCACGTCCCACTGGGCCCAGCCGTCGCCGGAGTAGTCGAAGGCCGAGCTGTAGCCGGTGTAGACCGGCGTCTTGCACGTGTAGATGCCGGACCACTTGGAGTTGATGGTGCTGGTGATGTTGCAGTCGGTGTGGGTGAAGATGGTGTCGGTGGAGCTCCCGTTCGGGCGCACCTCGAAGTTCGCGCGCACGATGAAGCCGTCGAACTTGTGCCCGCTGCCGACCGGCGGGGCCTGGTCGTTGATCCAGTCCAGGATGACCGAGGCGTAGAGCTGGTTGCCGCTGATGTAGACGCACGGCATGGCGTTGATGTCCAGGTCCGACTTGCCGGGCAGCGAAACCTTCCAGGAGTTGGCCAGGCCGTCATAGCAGCGGCCGCTCCAGCTTGCGGCCATGGCCCCGGTCGGTGCGAGGCCGACGGCCAGGACGCTGGCGATCACCGTGGCGATCGCCAGCAGGGCTCGACGCAGATACATATGTGGACCTTGGGGCTCAGCCCTGGACGGAACCTGTACGAAACCTGCAAGAACCGTCCAAAGAATCGGCTATAAGGCCTGTCGGGGTATAAATCCGAAATGTCGGGCCGAGGAACGAGGCCCGACATTTCGGATTTAGGCCTGCACAGCCGCCCGCAGCGAGTCGTCCAGCGCAGTCGCGGTCAGACCGAACTCCGTAGTCACCCGGGAAGAGTCCATGACGAACGGCAGGACGTGCTGGTAGCGCACCTCCAGGAACTCCTTGGCGATCTTGTCGAAGAGCCCCGCCCCCTGCATCGCCACCTTCGGATACGACCGCAGCCTGGGCGCCCCGAGCCCGGCGATCGACGCCGCCCGGGTCAGCAGCTCCCGGGCCGTCATCGGCGCCACGGAGGGCGTGTGCCAGGCCTTCCCCCACGCCTTGGCCTGCGGCGCCAGCTCCACCAGCGTCCGGGCGGCGTCGCCGACGTACGTGTAGGTGTGCGACACGTCCAGCGCGGCCGGCAGCCAGGCCGTCTTCCCCGACCGCATGGCCGGCAGCGCCAGCCCGAGCAGGGAGTACTGCGAGCCGATCCAGTCCGACGAGCGCACCTCCAGGGTGCGCACGCCCGAGGCCAGCACGTCCTGCCACATCTTGACCCGCACGCGGCCCTTCACGGTGCGGGCGGCCAGCGGCATGTCCTCGGTCATGGGGCGGTCGACCGGGCCGTAGGCGTACAGGTTGCCGATGATCGCGAGCACGGCGTCGTTCGCCTCGGCCGCGCGCAGCATGGCGTCGGCCAGCGGGGGCCAGGCGGTCGGCCACTCGAAGTACTGCGGGTTCGCGCAGTTGTAGATCACGGTCGCGCCCTTGGCGATCCGCTTGAGGGCGGCCCCATCGGCGGCGTCCGCCTTGATCCTGGTGACGCGCGGGTGGTGCGGCCCTCCGCCGCTGCGCGTCACCACGCGGACCTCGTCGCCGGACTCCGCGACGCGCAGCGCGACGGCGGTGCCGACCGCGCCCGAACCGATGACGACCTGCATGATGTTCTCCCCTGCTTCCAATTGAGAGCACCGCTCTCGCAACAGAGCATAGGACGCATGGTGTCGAAAAATCAAGAGCAGTGCTCTCTAAATGGATCGTGTGTCATGATGGGCCGCGTGAAGGCGAACTCGATCCGGGCCCGGGTGCGGGCGGAGATGACCGAAGAGATCAAGGAGATCGCCCGGCGGCACCTCGCCACCGACGGCGCGAACCTGTCGCTGCGGGCCGTCGCCCGGGACCTCGGCGTGGTCAGCTCGGCCATCTACCGGTACTTCGCCAGCCGCGACGAGCTGCTCACCGCCCTGATCCTGGACGCGTACAACGCGCTGGGCGGCTGCGTCGAAGAGGCCGAGGCGGCGGTACCGCGCGAAGCCCACACGGCCCGCTGGCTCGCCGTCGCCAGGGCGGTGCGCGGGTGGGCCCTGGAGCGCCCGCACGAGTACGCCCTCATCTACGGCAGCCCCGTCCCCGGCTACCACGCCCCCGAGGACACCGTCGTCGCCGCCACCCGCGCGGTGCGGGTGCTCGGCCGGGTCCTGCAGGACGCGGCCGACGCCGGCGCGCTGGCCCCGAACGACGACCCGCCCCTGCCGGACGGCTCGGCGGGGGACGTGGGCCGGGTCGCCGAGACCTTCGCCCCCGGCGTGCCGGTCACCACGATGGCCCGCGGGCTGTCCGCCTGGGTCACGCTCTTCGGGCAGGTGAGCTTCGAGAGCTTCGGGCAGATGCGCAACACCGTCGACAACCGCGCCGAGTTCTTCGAGCACCAGATGCGGGCGCAGGCCCGCTACATGGGGCTACAAGGCTAGGCCTCCGGCGGGCTCAGCCGGGCCCGGGCCGCGTCGAGCCAGCGCTGGCAGATCGCGGCCAGCTCCTCGCCGCGCTCCCACAGCGCCAGCGACTGCTCCAGCGTCGAGCCGCCGGACTCCAGCCGCTCGACCACGGTGGCCAGCTCGGCCCGGGCCTCCTCGTACGTCATCGCGTCGCTCACAGGGCCCCCTCGTACGACAGGAACAGGACGGAGTCGGTGCGGCGGTAGCCCACGCGCGCGTAGACCCGCTCCTGGGGCTCGCCGCCCGGGGTCAGGTAGACCAGCGTCGCCCCGGCCGCGAACGCCGCCCGCGTCAGGTGCAGCGTGATCGCCGCGCCGAGGCCCCGCCGCTCGTACTTCGGGCGCACCCCGATCCCCGCCACCTCGGAGATCCCGTCGCGCACGGCGATCGCCATGCCGCCGCCGGCCGTCTCGCCCGAGGCGATCTCGCGGGCCATCACCTGGATCTGTCCCTGGGCGGCCTTGGCCCAGTTGGCCGCCACGTGCTCCGGGCCCGGCGCCGGCTCGCCGAAGGCCTCGTACTGGGCCGTCAGCAGCGCCGCGACGTCGGCCTCGGTCTGCGGCGCGACCAGCTCGAACCCGGCCGGCAGCGGCGCGTCGCGGTCCTCGCCGGGCGGGCACTGCATGAGCGGCAGCCGGTCGGCGACGACGAACCCGGCGGCCAGCAGCGCCGGCTCGACGGCCGGGGCGAGGCCGGGCAGGTACTCCAGCCGCGGCGCCCGCCCGCGGGAGGTGAACGCCTCGACCAGCGCGGCGGCGTCGGCCGGCGTCGGCTCGGCGCCCGGGTCGGGGATGGCGTAGTTGACGTACACGTTGGAGTCGTGCGCGGTGATCGTCACCGTGAACGGCCCGGCGCGCACGACCTCGCGGCCGCTGGACGCGCTGGCCAGCATGTACTCCTGCAGGCGGCGGGACATCTATTCCTCCACGGTCGCGATGAGCTCGCCCTCGGCGAGGCGGATGCGCAGCCGGTCCTCGGCGGACACCTCGGCCGGGTTGCGCACCACTGCCCCGTCCGGGCGCTGCACGATCGCGTAGCCGCGCTGCAGCGTGGCCGACGGCGACAGGGTGCGCAGGCGGGCGAGCGTGTGCTCGAGCTCGGTGCCGGCCCGGTCGAGCCGGTGCCGCAGGGTGCGGGCGGCGCGGTCGCGCAGCGCGGCCACGTCGGCCTGGCGCTGCTCGACCATGGTCAGCGGCCGGGCGATCGACGGCCGGGAGCGCAGCGCGTCGAGCCGGTGCTGCTCCCGGTCGAGCAGGCCGCGCAGGGCCCGGTCGAGGCGCTGCTTGGCGTGGGCGATCAGGCGCAGCTCGTCGCCCAGGTCGGGCACCACCCGCTTGGCCGCGTCGGTCGGGGTGGAGGCGCGCACGTCGGCGACGAAGTCGACCAGCGGCACGTCGGTCTCGTGCCCGACGGCCGACACGACCGGCGTGCGGCAGGCGAACACCGCCCGGCACAGCGCCTCGTCGGAGAAGGGCAGCAGGTCCTCGACCGATCCGCCGCCCCGGGCCAGCACGATGACGTCGACCGTCTCGTCGCGGTCCAGCACCGCGAGGGCGTCGATGATCTGCGGTACCGCGGAAGGACCTTGCACCGCCACGTTGATCACCCGGAAGTCGACCGAGGGCCACCGCCGCCGCGCGTTCATGAGCACGTCGCGCTCCGCGGCGCTGGCCCGGCCGGTGACGAGCCCGACGCGGCGCGGCAGGAACGGCAGGCGCCGCTTGCGCTCCCGGGCGAACAGCCCCTCGGCCTGCAGCAGCTTCTTGAGCTGCTCCAGGCGGGCCAGCAGCTCGCCCAGTCCGACCTGGCGGATCTCGTCGGCCCGCAGGCTCAGCGACCCGCGGGCGGCGTAGAACTCGGGCCGGGCGTGCACCACGATCCGGGCCCCGTCGGTGAGCTGCGGCGCGCCGAGGTCGAGCACGTCGCGGTTGGTGGTCACGCTGAGGCTGAGGTCGGCCGACGGATCGCGCAGCGTGATGAAGACCGTGTTGGTGCCGGGCCGCCGCACGATCTGGGTGACCTGTCCGTCGATCCAGATCCAGCCCAGCCGCCCGATCCACTGCCCGATCTTCTGGCTGACCACGCGAACCGGCCAAGGCTTGTCGCTCGTCGACTTGTCGCCCCCGAGGTCGGTCACCATGACACCCTAGTCACGCAAGTAGGCCAGCACCGCGCGAACCCGCCGGTGCATGTCGTCGTCCGGGGGCAGGTCGAGCTTGGCCAGCAGCCCGTTGATGTGCTTGGCCACCGCCGCCTCGCTCACCACCAGGGCGCGGGCGATCGCCGCGTTGGAGCGGCCCTCGGCCATCAGGCCGAGCACCTCGCGCTCCCGCGGGGTGAGCCGGGCCAGCGGGTCGCGGCGGCGGCCGAGCAGCTGGGCCACCACGTCCGGGTCGACGACGGTGTGGCCGGCGGCGACCCGCGCGACCGCGTCGGCGAAGTCGGCCACGTCGCCGATGCGGTCCTTGAGCAGGTAGCCGACGCCCGCGCGGCGGCCCGACTCGAGCAGTTCGGCGGCGTAGGTCTGCTCGATGTACTGGCTCAGCACCAGCACCGGCAGCGCGGGGTCCTCGACCCGCAGTGCGATCGCGGCCTGCAGCCCCTCGTCGCTGAAGCCGGGCGGCATCCGCACGTCGGTCACGACCAGGTCGGGCCGGTGCTCGCGCACGGCGGCCACGAGCGCGGGCGCGTCGCCGACGGCGGCGACCACCTCGTGGCCGAAGCGGCCCAGCAGGCCCGCGATGCCCTCCCGGATCAGCACCCCGTCTTCCGCGATCACGACCCGCAAGGCAACTCCACGTGCACCACCGTAGGCCCACCGGCCGGGCTGGCCAGCGCCACGGTCCCGCCCGCGGCGGCCACCCGGTCGGCCAGGCCGGACAAACCGGTGCCGCGGGCCGGGTCGGCGCCGCCCCGGCCGTCGTCGCGCACCTGCACCGTGAGCCGGCCGCCGCCGAGCGAGGCGACCACCCGGGCCCGGTTCGCGCCGCTGTGCTTGGCCACGTTGGCCAGCGCCTCGACGACCACGAAGTACGCGCACGCCTCGACCGCCCCGGGCAGCCGGGTCGGCAGCGCCACCTCGACGTCGACCGGCAGCGGGGCCCGGTCAGCGGCCTCGCGCAGGGCGGCGTGCAGCCCGCGGTCGGCGAGGATCTTCGGGTGTACGCCGCGGATGAGCTCCCGCAGCTCGGCGAGCGCCTCCTTGGCCAGCTCGTGGGCGCGGCCCACCGGCTCGGACCCCGGCGCGCCCGGGGGCAGCTCCAGGCGGGCCAGGCCGAGCTGCATCGACAGGGCCAGGAGCCGCTGCTGGGCGCCGTCGTGCAGGTCGCGCTC
The DNA here is from genome assembly GCF_040682015.1 of Dactylosporangium sp. NPDC051485. NCBI lineage: Bacteria > Bacillati > Actinomycetota > Actinomycetes > Micromonosporales > Micromonosporaceae > Dactylosporangium > Dactylosporangium sp. NPDC051485. The sequence continues at coordinate 63,528 of NZ_JBFAZW010000023.1, read as the reverse complement.
GATGCGCCGGCGCTCCACCTCGAACGCGTCGACCAGCCGGGCCCGCGACCGGGCCACCTCGGTCAGCCGCGGGTCGAACTCCATCCGCGGGCCGAGCACCGCGACGGTGATCGCCGCGCGGGCCGCCGCCCAGGCGCTGAGCGGATAGAGCAGCACGACCCCGAGGGCCACGCCGAACACCGAGCCGGTGAGGACCAGCAGCATCGGGGAGTCGTGGATGTACAGCGGCCCGCACGCCAGCGCCGAGACGACCCACGCCCACAGCCCCACCACGAGGCCGTCGAGCCAGCACAGGGCGGTCGTCATGAGCATCGTGTAGCCCAGCTCGCGCCAGGTGGCCGGCTCGCCCAGCCGGGTCGTCACCCAGGCCCGCAGGCCGGGCCGCTCGGGCGCCCGGTGCGGGTCGGTGAGCCGGACGTCGTCGACCAGCCGCAGCCGGCGCCGTTCGACGCGGGCCACCGCCACGCCGGACAGCGCGGCGGCGACGAACCCGGCCAGCCCGATGACGACCAGGCTCAGCGCGGCGCCGGCGAGCAGGAGGCCGAGCAGTACCGCGCCGGCGACCACGCCGACCAGGCCCCCCGTGGTCAGGTAGGCCAGCGACCGCCACGGCCACCAGGAGGTCAGGAACCTGCCGGGCGGCAGCCGCAGCGCCTCCATGACGGATCGGGGCTGCATGCTGCGACGGTACCGGTGGGGCGGGGCCGCGCGCGGTAGTGCTGGCGTTACCCGCAAGCCTCACCGCCGCGCGACTGTGCCGGGGCCCTCGACCCGGTTCGATCGGAGGGCGTGATGACGACACTGCAGACGCACCAGGCGGTCGAGCTCTGGTCGGTGACCCGCCGCTACGGCTCCGACGAGCACGCGGTCACCGCCCTCGACGACATCTCCGTGCGGTTCTCCCCGGCCAGCTTCTCCGCGGTCATGGGCCCGTCCGGCTCCGGCAAGTCGACCCTGCTGCACTGCGCGGCCGGGCTCGACCGGGTCGACGACGGCCGGGTGCTCATCGACGGCGTGGACCTCACCCCGCTGAGCGAGAAGGCGCTGACCCGGCTGCGCCGCGACCGGGTCGGCTTCGTCTTCCAGTCCTTCAACCTGGTCGCGGCGCTCAGCGCCGAGCAGAACGTGGAGCTGCCGCTGCGCCTGGCCGGCCGGCGGGCCGCGCCCGGGCAGGTCCGCGCGGTGCTGGCCGAGGTCGGGCTGGCCGATCGGGCCCGGCACCGGCCGGGGGAGCTCTCCGGCGGCCAGCAGCAGCGGGTGGCGATCGCCCGCGCCCTGGTCAGCGAGCCCGCGGTGCTCTTCGCCGACGAGCCGACCGGCGCCCTGGACAACGCCGCTTCGCGGGAGGTGCTGCGGCTGCTGCGCGCCGCGGTCGACCGGCACGCGCAGACGGTGGTCATGGTGACCCACGACCCGCTGGCCGCCGCGCACGCCGACCGGGTGCTGTTCCTGGCCGACGGGCGCATCGTCGACGAGCTGCGCGAGCCCTCCGGGGCCGAGGCGATCGCGGCCCGCATGGCCCGCCTGGAGTCCCGATGAGCCTTTCGATGCTGCGGTACCGCTGGGGCTCCTTCCTCGGCACCTTCGTCGCGCTGCTCGTGGGCGTCGCGGTCGTGGCCGGCAGCCTGTCGCTGTGGGCCTCGGCGCGGCCCCGCGTGCCGGCCGAGCTCTCGGGGGCCGGGGTGCTCGTCGCCGCGCCGCGGTACGACCCGCCGGACGGGGGCTTCCCGACCCACCGCCCGTGGTCGGCCGAGGAGGTCGACGGGCTGGTCGCGAGGCTCGCCGCCGTGCCCGGGGTGGCCGCGGCGGTGCCGGACCGGCCCTTCTACGTGCAGCGGCTGGTGGGCGGCCGGCCCGCCGGGGACGCCACCGGCTCCCTGCACGCCGGGCGCGGGTGGGGGTCGGCCGGGCTCACGACGTACACCTTCGGGAGCGGAAAGGCGCCGGAGAAGCCCGGCGAGGTCGTGGTCGACGCCGCCCTCGGGCTGCCGGTGGGTGCGGCGCTGCCCGTGCTCACCGCGGCCGGCCCGGCGACGTGGACCGTGACCGGCACGATCGACCGGCCGGGGTACTACGTCGACGAGGCCACCGCGCGCGGGCTGGCCGGCGGGGTGAAGTACATCGGCCTGCGCCTGGACCCGGGCGCCCGCCCGGACGACGTGGCGGCCCGGCTGCCCGCCCTGCTCGACGGCCTCGGCACCGCGCTCACCGGCGACGCGCGGGCCGCGGCCGAGCCCGAGGGCGACCGGAGCACCCGCTGGATCGGCGCCCAGCTGATCATCGCCACCGTGCTCGTCGGCGCCTTCGTGGCGATCTTCGTGGTCGCCTCCACCTGCGCGTTCTCCGTCGCCCAGCGCCGCCGCGAGCTGGCCCTGCTGCGCGCGGTCGGGGCGACGCCGGGCCAGGTCCGTCGGATGCTGCTGGCCGAGGTCGCGCTGGTCGCGCTCGGCGCCGGCATCCCGGGCGCGCTGCTCGGCGCGGCGCTGGCCCCACTGCTGGCCGGCCCGTTCGTGGCCGTGGGCCTGGAGCCGACCGGTTTCCGGGTGGGCTTCACCTGGTGGGCACCGCTGACCGCGCTGGCCGTGGGACTGGTCGTGGGCGTGCTCGGAGTGTGGCTCTCGGCCCGCCGGGCCTCGCGGGTGCGGCCCTTGGACGCGCTGCGGGTCGCCGCCGCCGAGCCGCGCCCGATGACGCTGTCGCGCTGGGTGGCCGGGTCTGCGCTGCTGCTCTGCGGTGGCGGCCTGGCGCTGCTCCTGCCCGGCTCCAGCGCCGAGCAGAAGCCCACCGTCGTGCTGGGTTCCGCGATGGTACTGCTGGTTGCCGCGGCCCTGCTGGCCCCCGTCGTCGTGGTGCCGGTCGTGCGGGTGGTGACCTGGCCGGCCCGCAGGGGCCCGACCGGCCTGCTGCTGCGCGAGGGGGCGCGGGTCTCCGCCCGCCGGGTGGCCTCGACCGCCGCGCCCGTGCTGGCCGCGGTCGGCTTCGCGGTGCTGCTCGTCGGCACCTTCCAGACCGCGGACGAGGCGGTCGGCATCGAGGACACGGCCAAGATCCCGGAGTCGGCGGTGGCCGCGCGGGCCGAGCACGCGCCCGGCCTGTCCGAGGCCGCGGTCCGCGCCCAGCCCGGCCGGTCGGACCTGGTCAGCACCGTGTACCTGGAGTCCGGCGAGCCACTCGACGCCACCGGCACCGAGGTTGCGGGCCTGGTCGCCCCGGCGTCGCTGGGCTGGACGGCCGGCCGGTCGGTGCCGCTGCGCTTCGCCGACGGTTCGGTGCTCCCGGTGACCGTCGCTTCGGTCTCCGCTTCTTCCCTGACTCTGCAGCTCCCCCGCGACCTGCTGCGCGCCCACGACCCGGCCGCCCTCACGGATGTCGTCTACCTCTCCGGCGACTTCGTCCCGGCGCCCGGCGCCGAGCGGATGACGGCCCGGGCGTATGTCGAGCGCAAGGCCGCCAAGGAGGGCGACCTCATCGACCTGTTCCTGGCCGTGCTGCTGGGCATCTCCGTCGGGTACACGGCGCTGGCCGTGGCCAACACGCTGCTCATGGCCACGCACGCGCGGCGGCCGGAGTTCCTGACCCTGCACCGGGCCAGCGCCACCCGCGCCCAGGCCGCACGGGTCGTGGTGAGCGAGGCGCTGCTCAGCGTGCTCATCGGGGCGCTGCTCGGCCTGGCCGTGGCGGTCCCCGCGCTCTTCGAGAGCCGGGCCGGCCTGCAGGACGAGATCGGCGCCCCTGTGACGCTGGTCATGCCGTGGGTCACCCTGGCTTCGATCGTGGGCGTGTGCGCGCTGCTGGCCGCCCTGGGCTCGGTCCTGCCGCTGCTGCGGACCGGAAGGGGGGCGCGGTGGGCACGTACGATGGCGGGGTGACTGCTTCGAAGCGCGTCCTGCTCGCCAAGCCCCGCGGTTACTGCGCCGGTGTGGACCGGGCGGTCCAGACCGTGGAAGAGGCGCTGAACCTGTACGGCGCGCCGATCTACGTGCGCAAGGAGATCGTGCACAACAAGCACGTGGTCAGCACCCTGCAGGCCAAGGGCGCGATCTTCGTCGAGGAGAACGAAGAGGTCCCCGAGGGCGCGATCGTGGTCTTCTCCGCGCACGGCGTCGCCCCGGAGGTCCACGAGCAGGCCAAGGGCCGCAACCTGCGCGCGATCGACGCCACCTGCCCCCTGGTCACGAAGGTCCACCAGGAGGCCCGCCGCTTCGCCGCCGACGACTACGACATCCTGCTCATCGGCCACGAGGGCCACGAGGAGGTCATCGGCACGACGGGCGAGGCCCCGGCGCACATCCAGCTCGTCGACGGCCCGGACGGCGTGGACAAGGTGACGGTCCGCGACCCCTCCAAGGTGGTCTGGCTGTCGCAGACGACGCTCTCGGTCGACGAGACCCTGGAGACGGTGGCCCGGCTGAAGCACCGCCTGCCGCTGCTCATGTCCCCGCCGAGCGACGACATCTGCTACGCCACCTCCAACCGCCAGGACGCCGTGAAGGCCATGGCCCCGAACTGCGACCTGGTCCTGGTGGTGGGCTCGCAGAACTCCTCCAACTCCCAGCGCCTGCGCGAGGTCGCCGTCGACGCCGGCGCCTCGGCCGGCTACCTGATCGACTACGCCTCCGAGATCCAGGACTCCTGGCTCGAGGGCGCAACGACCGTGGGCGTGACCTCCGGCGCTTCCGTGCCCGAGGAACTGGTCATGGAGGTCCTGGACTTCCTGGCGGCGCGCGACTTCACGGACGTGGCCGAGATCACCACGGCGCAGGAGAAGCTCGTGTTCTCGCTGCCGCAGGAGCTGAAGCGGGACATGAAGGCCCAGGCTGCGGCCCGGGCCGCCGAGGTCGCCAAGACCCTGGGCTGACCGCTGCCCCCTCCGCCCGCGGCACCGGCGCGGCTGCCCTTTTTCTGCCGCGCCGCACTGCGGGCCTTGCTCCCTCCGCCCGCGGCACCGGCGCGGCCGCCCCTTCCTGCCGCACCACACCGCGGGCGTTTGCTCCCTCCACCCGCGGGGCCGCCCCTTCTCTGCCGCACCACACCGCGGGCCTTGCCCCCTCCACCCGCGGCACCCGCGCGGCCGCCCCTTCCTGCCGCACCACACCGCGGGCCGTCCCTCCGCCCTGCGGGCGTCTGAGCACCCCTCGGCTACGCGGGCGTTCTTACTCTCACACCCGGGCCGAGGCCGGCGCGTCCCAGTTCAAGGCGCGTCCGGCGCCGGCGGTCCATTGGGATAGCAGTTGTCCAATGCCGGACTTCGGGGGCCTTGAAGGAAACGGCATCCTGACATGCGTGGCATTGCCGAACGACGACGGCAATGCATTGGGTGCCGCATATTGCCGGCCACCGTTGCGCGTGTTGCCGCACCGACAGGCCTGCGCGGCAATGGTGCGGATGCGCCACGACGCTTCGAGACGGGGCCGGGCCGCAGGACGCCGTTCGCCTCGTGCGACGCGGGATCACCGTCATGCGCCATGCTGCCACTCGCGCGATCTCCAACCTGCTCAGGCTGCACGACCAGCGGCGGCGAAGACGGCGCGGACGGCGGCAAAGGCGACGTGACCAGCGGCGGAAAAGACGGCGAAGACGGCGGCGAAGACGGCGTGACCAGCGGCGGCAAAGGCAGCGCGGACGGCGGCAAAGGCAGCGTGACCAGCGGCGGCGAAGACGGCGCGGTCTGCGACGGCGCGGGCGGCGCGGTCTGCGACGGCGCGGGCGGCGCGGTCTGCGACGGCGCGGGCGGCGCGGTCTGCGACGGCGCGGGCGGCGCCGGTTCGCGCATCGAGCCGTCCCGCTGTTCACCGACCGGTGGCGGGGTGTCACCGCGCACGCGACGCAGCCGCTCGGCGTGCCGCCTGACCAATCCCCAGGATCGATGCCTCGCATGGTCCTGGCGAAACTGCTCCATCGCCGGAGAATACCGACGCGACCTGGTTCTATCGCGCATGGCAGCCAATTCCGCCCTGGTGAACAATTGGAGCTGCCCCATGCATCTCACTATCCCAGAATCCAGCCGAAATCACGGCCCCGAACAGCAACGCACAATGGCAAATGGCGCAAACAGAACCCCGGCAGCACCGATGCGGGCCACCCGAGAAACGCGCCAGGGCGGATAATCGGGCATGGACGAGTGCGCGGTACGAGAACGTCAAGGGGGCTCCCGCCCCGCTGGTGGCCGTCCAGCTTTGACTGTGTGAGCGCGGGATCGACTGGATGCCGTTCGAGGGCCACCATGTCCGCATCCAGCTGGCCTGCGGGCCCGGGCATGACGGGCGCTGGCACGGGTGGTATCGGGTCGAGATCGCGGCCGACGTGCTCCGGCCGCTCGGGCTCCACCCCAGTCAGGCCGCGGCGGCCCTCACCAACCCGGGGGTTCCCAAGTGGTGGAAGGCCGCCGCCGTGCGCGGGTAGCTGGGCGGGTTAAGAGAAGTCGACCAATGAGTAGGCGCGCAGCTTCTCCAGCCGGTGGAAGGAGTCGATCCAGCGGATCGTGCCCGAGCGCGAGCGCATCACGATGGACTGCGTGTAGGCGCCGCCCGAGCGGTAGCGCACGCCCTTGAGCAGGTCGCCGCTGGTCACGCCGGTCGCGCAGAAGAACATGTTGTCGCCGCTCACCAGGTCGTCCGTGTCCAGGACGCGGGACAGGTCGTGGCCCGCGGCGAGGGCCTTGTCGCGCTCCGCCTCGTCGCGCGGCCACAGCTTGGCCTGGATGGCGCCGCCCATGCACTTGAGCGCGACGGCGGCGATGATGCCCTCCGGGGTGCCGCCGATGCCCATGAGCACGTCGGTCTCGCTGTTGTCGCGGGCCGCGCTGATGGCGCCGGCGATGTCGCCGTCGGAGATGAAGCGGATGCGGGCGCCGGTCTGGCGCACCTCGTGGACGAGGTCCTGGTGGCGGGGGCGGTCGAGGATGCAGACGGTCAGCTCGGAGACGCTCGAGCGTTTCACCTTGGCGATGCGGCGCAGGTTCTCCTCCACGCCGGCCTCGATGTCGACCACGTCGGCGCAGTCCGGGCCGACGGCCAGCTTCTGCATGTAGAAGACGGCCGACGGGTCGAACATCGCCCCGCGCTCGGCCACCGCGAGCACGGCCAGGGCGTTGGGCATGCCCTTGCTCATCAGCGTGGTCCCGTCCACCGGGTCGACCGCCACGTCGACCTCGGGGCCGGTGCCGTCGCCCACGCTCTCGCCGTTGTAGAGCATCGGGGCGTTGTCCTTCTCGCCCTCGCCGATCACCACCGTGCCGCGCATCGGCAGGGAATTGATCAGCAGGCGCATCGCGTCCACGGCCGCGCCGTCGCCGCCGTTCTTGTCGCCCCGCCCGACCCAGCGGCCCGCGGTCAGGGCGGCCGCCTCCGTGACCCGCACCAGGTCCAGGGCCAGGTTCCGGTCCATCTCACCACTCATCGTTGTGCACTCCTCGCGCGTCCTTGCGTGGGTGTGTTTTCTGCGACCAATCCTGACAGGCATCGAGGGTGCGGCGCCTGTCAAGATGGGAGCGTGGCAACTCCGACACAGCAATCACCCCGCGAGACGAGGGCGCGGCGCCCGCGCGACATGGCGCTGTCGATGTTGGTCCTGATCGTGCCGGTGTTCCTGGTGGTCGGGCTCTACCGCTTCCTCGGGCACGAGACGCCGCCGCCGCTGGACACGGAGGAGGTCTACGGGTCGGTGCAGCGCGCCGGGCAGTTCGAGGCCCTCAAGCCGGAGCAGTTGCCGAGCGGCTGGCGGATCGTCTCGCTCACCCACACCGACGGCGTGCTGCGCATCGGGATCACCGCGCCCGGCGATGGTGCCATGCAGGTGGCCGAGAGCGCCAAGCCGAGGGCCGAGCTGGTGCCCGCCATCCTCGGCAAGGACTCCCAGGCCGCCGGCGAGGTCACGGTCAACGGATCGCAGTGGGAGCGCTGGACCCCGGGCCGCCCGGGCGAGCGCGCGATCCTGCAGACGACCGGCTCCCGCACGGTGATCGTCTTCGGCCAGGGCAAGGACGAGCAGCTGCGCCAACTGGCCGAAAGCCTCAAGGCGTAGACAGGCCGCGCTGGCTGGTCGAAAGCCTCAAGGCACAGGCAGAACGAGCGGCTGCGCCAGCCGACCGGAAGCCTCAAGGCATAGGCAGTCCGAAGCCCACGGTGGTGCCGCTGCCCTCGATCGACTCCAGGGCGATCCAGCCACCGTGGGCCTCGACGATGGCCTTGGAGATGGCCAGCCCCAGGCCGCTGCCCTTGACCGCGCGCTTCTGAGCGTCCGCGGCACGGAAGAAGCGGTTGAAGATCATCCCCTGCTCGTTGTCGGGGATGCCGACGCCCGTGTCGCGGACCCACAGCACGACCTCGCCGTCGCGCTCCCGGCCGGTGACGGTCACGGTGCCGCCGTTCGGGTCGGAGAACTTCACGGCGTTGTCCAGGAGGTTGAGCACGACCCGCTCCAGCTGCTCGCCGTCGCCCCGCACGACCGGGATGTGGTCGTCGACGTCGAGGGTGAGGTGCAGGCCGGCCGCCTCGATCGCCGGGCGGATCGCCTCGCAGGCGGCGTCGACGAGCTGCCGGATGCGCACCGGGCCCGGCGCGAGGGTGAGCGTGCCCGACTCGATGCGGGAGAACGTGAGCAGGTCCTCGATGAGGTCGAGGAGCCGCCGGCCGTTGCGGTCGATGATGCCGACGATCCGGCGCTCGGTCGGACCGAGTCCGGTGGTGTCGCTGTCGGCCAGGATCTCGGTGTACCCCCGGATGCTCGTCAGTGGCGTGCGCAGCTCGTGCGACACCGTGGCCACGAACTCGCTCTTGAGCCGGTCGAGCTCCTGCAGCTCGCTGTTGGTCCGGGCGAGCTTCTCGGCCTGCCGCTGCAGCGCCTCCTCGGCCCGGCGGCGGTCCGTGACGTCGGCGAACTGGTGCACGACGCTGGACGCCCCGCCGCCGATGAGCGAGGCCGAGTACTGGCCCCACACCATCCCCCCGTCGGGCCGGCACAGCCGCAGCTCCTTGGTGACCTTGCCGGTCTCCCCCGCCACCAGCCGCTCGAGCCGCTCCGCGACCAGCGCCCGGTCGTCGTCGCAGATCATGTCGAGCAGCGAACCGGCCCGCGTCAGGCCCGTCATCCGGGAGAGCTCCTGGTTGACCTGCAACACCCGGCCGGCCAGGTCGGTGACGGCCATGCCGACCGGCGCGTGGTCGAAGGCGGCCCGGAAGGTGAGCTCCGCCCGGCGCCGGTCGGCCAGCAGGCGCCGCTGCGACAGCGCGTGCTCGATCGCCGGCCCGAGCCGGCCGAGCCGGTCCTTGAGCAGGTAGTCCACCGCGCCGTGGCGCAGCGCCTCGACGCAGGCCTCCTCGCCGAGCGCTCCGCTGACCACGATGACCGGGATCTCGTACCCGCCCGCGCGCAGCAGCTCGAGCGCCTCCAGCGCGTTGAACTGCGGCAGGGAGTAGTCGGCCAGGATGACGTCGGGCAGGCCGCCGGCGGCGTCCAGCGCGGCCCGGAAGTCCTCCCGCCCCTCGACCCGCTGGAAGTCGGGCGCGAGGCCGGTGCGCCGCAGCTCGAAGGTGAGCAGCTCGGCGTCGTCGGGGTTGTCCTCCAGCAGCAGGATCTTCATGAGTGCGCGTCGGTGAGGTTGAGGCCCAGCCAGTACACGCCGATGTTGTTGACTGCGAGCAGCACCCGGTTCATCGCACCGCCTCCAGCTCGGCCACGTCCGCGGGGTGGGTGAACAGCGGCAGCGTGAAGTAGAAGGTGGCGCCCTCCCCCGGCACCGCGTCGGCCCAGATCTGGCCGCCGTGCCGGTGCACGATGCGATGGGCGAGCGCGAGGCCGATGCCGGTGCCCTCGTACTCCTCGGCGCGGTGCAGCCGCTGGAAGACCTTGAAGAGCTTGTCCGCGTACCGCATGTCGAACCCCGCCCCGTTGTCCCTGACGAAGTAGGTCGCCTCGCCGCCGGCCGTCACCCTGTGCCCGACCTCGATGCGGGCCGGCCGGGCCTCGCGGGTGTACTTCACCGCGTTGCCCAGCAGGTTGGCCACCACGTGCCGGATCAGCCGCGGGTCGCCCAGCGCGTCCGGCAGCTCGCCGACGACCAGCTCGACCGCCCGGTCGCCCCGCTCGATCGCCAGCTCCTCCCACACCTCGGCGACGACGAGGTCGAGCTGGACCCGGCGGCTGGCCATCTCCTGCCGCTGCAGCCGGGAGAAGGCCAGCAGCCCGTCGATGAGCTCGCCCATCTGCTGCGCGCCGGCCCGGATCCGCCCGACGTAACGGCGGCCCTGCTCGTCCAGCGCCGCGTCGCAGTCCAGGGCGAGCATCTTGGCGAAGCCGTCGACCGCGCGCAGCGGGGCCCGCAGGTCGTGCGAGACGCTGTAGGAGAACGACTCCAGCTCGGCGTTGGCCTCGCGCAGGTCCGCGGTGCGCTCGGCGACCCGCCGCTCCAGGTCCGCGTTGAGCCGCTCGATGACCTGCTCGGCCTGCTTGCGGGCGGTCATGTCCTGGGTCACCATGACGAACCCGCGGGGCGAGCCGTCGGCGTGGCGCACGGCGGTCAGCAGCCCGTGGGCCCAGAAGCGGGTGCCGTTGCGCCGCAACCGGGGCCCGTCGATCTCGGCCCGGCCCGTCTCGCGCGCCCGGGCCAGGATCTTCTCGTCCGTGCCGGCGGCGCGGTCCTCGGGCGTGCAGAAGATCGAGTCGGACCGGCCGATGACCTCTTCGCTGCTGTACCCCTTGAGCCGCTCGGCGTTCACCGACCAGCTCACGATCCGCCCGTCGGGGTCGAGCATGTAGATGGCGTAGTCCCGGGCCCCGTCGAGCAGGATCTGCAGCAGCTCCTCGGAGGAGCGCAGCTTCTCCTCGGCCGCGTGCCGGTCGGTGATGTCCCGCATGACCGCCACCGCCCCGGGGGGCTCCCCCTCCTGGGTGAGGGTCCGCAGCCGTACCTCCATCCGCCGCCCGCTCATGAGGCACTCGACGTACGTCTCCGGCCCATGCTCGCCGGCGCGCCGCGACCGGTACGGGGTCACGCCGTCGGCCTCGCGCATGTCGAGCAGCGCGGGCCACTCCGAGGTCGGCCGCCCGGCCGCCTCCGGCCCGAGGATGGCCCGGGCGGTCGGGTTGAGCCAGGCCGCCCGGCCGTCGCCGTCGATGACCGCGACGCCGTCGGCGATCGAGTCCATGACGGCGCCGAGCAGCGTCGCCTGCTGCCGCGCGGTGGCCCCGGTGACCCGCAGCTCGGCGGTGGCCGTGGCGACCCGCTCCTCGGCCCGGCGCCGGGAGGTGGCCAGCGTGTACACGAGCAGCGCGGTCACCAGGGTCAGCGCCGCGCCACCGAAGAACATCCCGTCGTCGAGGTGGCCGTCGGCGCCGACCAGGGCGTCCTCGTCGGTGGCCACGCGCAGCCGCCACCGCCGGTCGCCGACCTGCACCTCGACGGCACGGCGCAGGCCGGCGTCGCCCGGGTCGCGGCGGCGGATGGCGGCGATCGTGCGCAGCTCGGTGCCGGCGTAGGCGGCCAGGCTGACGTCGAGCAGCTCCCGGGCCGGCTGCAGCATGGTGTCGCCGAAGAAGTCCTGCACCCGGACGGTCAGCTGGAGGAACCCGCGCACGGCGCCGCTGGTCCGGTCGAGCACCCGCTGGGCCAGCGTCACGGTCTGCGGCTGCTCGCCGGCCGGGCGGTCCGCGTCGCTCAGCTGCACGTACGGCTCCGACGTCGAGGGCAGCCCGGTGTCGGCGGCCCGCTCCATCGCCGAGCCGACCTGCGGGATGGCGGCGACGTCGCGGCCGGCGCCGGGCCCTGCCGGCGAGCGGCTGTCAAGGTGGCGCGTGAGCACCGTGAAGTAGTGCTCGGTGACCCCCGAGGCGGGCGCCAGCGTCAGGCCCGCCGCGCCGAGCTTGCGCCAGGCGGCCTGGGTGGCGGCGACCTCCAGGTCGGGCACCGCGACGACGTAGTCGGCCGCGGTGGCGCCAGGCAGCCACAGCTGGCCCAGCGGCTGGGTGGCGGTGGCGAAGGCGGTCGCGTCCAGCGTGGGCAGGGCCTCCAGGGCGCCGGCGGCCAGCTGCAGCGCGTCGACGTACCGCTGGGCGGCCGAGGCGACGGCGTCCTGGGCCGCCGCGGTGCGCCGGTCGAGGGCCTGGGCGGCGCCGTCGCGCTCGACGCGGTGCATCAGCAGCCCCGCGCCGCCGGACACCAGCATGCCAAGGAGCACCACGCCGAGGACCTGGAGACGGACGCCTGCCACGCATGGTCCATCGGCGGCTGGCGAGGGTTTCTGAGAAGTTGCCGGCCCGGTGCTCAGCCGTTGTCGGAGGAGTGTCCGGGGAACAGGTGGGCGGCCGGGTCGATGATCACGGCGGCGTTGTTGACGGCGGTGGCCGCCTCGCCGAAGCCCACGGCGATGAGGCGGACTTTGCCGGGGTACTCGCTGATGTCCCCGGCCGCGAAGACCCTCGGCAGGTTGGTCGCGGTGGTGCTGTCCACGCGGATGTGCCGCTTGTCGAGCTCGAGGCCCCACTCGGCGAGCGGCCCGAGGTCGGCGGTGAAGCCGAGCGCGGCCACCACCGTGTCGGCCGGCAGCGTGCGCACCTCCCCGCCGCGGACGGCCACGTCGACCGCCGAGACGCGCACATCGCCGTGCAGCTTGGCCACCTCGGCGTTGACGATGATCTCGATCGGGAGGGCCCGCACCCGGGCGACGGTCGAGGCGTGCGCGCGGAACTTGTCGCGCCGGTGCACGAGGGTGACCGACCGGGCGACCGGCTGCAGGGCCAGCGCCCAGTCGAAGGCGGAGTCGCCGCCGCCGACGATGACGACGTCGTGCCCGGCGAGGTCGGCCAGGTGCGGTACGAAGAACACCAGCCCCCTGCCGGCGAACCCGTCGGCGGCCGGCAGCGGCCGGGCGGTGAAGCTGCCCAGGCCGCCGGTGACGAGCACCGCGCCGCAGCGCAGCGAGCGCCCGTCGGACAGCGTCAGCACCGGCCGCTCATCCACATAGGACAGGCCCTCGGCCCGGATCCCCAGCAGGTACTCCGGCGCGAACTGGGCGGCCTGCTCCACGAGGTTGGCCACCAGGTCGCGGCCGCGGATGCCGGGGAAGCCGGCCACGTCGAAGATCATCTTTTCCGGGTACATCGCCGTGACCTGCCCGCCGGGCTCGGGCAGCGCGTCGATGACCGCGGTCGACAGGCCACGGAAGCCCGCGTAGTAGGCAGCGAACAGCCCGGCCGGTCCCGCGCCAACGATGGCAAGGTCGACTTCCCGCATGGGGCGAACGCTACGGCAGCTCCGGGCCGAGGGCCAGGGGGTCGGCGTGCTCGACCGGGCGAGGGCGGCGCCGGCGGAACAGGATCGCGGCGACCAGGCCGCCGATGAACCCGAACAGGTGCCCCTGCCAGGAGACGTTCGGGTCGTTGGGCAGCACGCCGACGATCTGCCATCCGTAGAGGAGCCCGACCAGCAGGCCGACGGCGATGTGCCACCAGCTGCGGCTGATCACGCCGCGCATGAGGATGACGCCGAGGTACCCGAAGATCACCCCGCTCGCGCCGACCGTGAGACCGTCGCCGAAGAACCACACGCCGACGCCCGACACGATGGCGATGAACGCGGTGGTGAGCCAGAACCGGGCGCCGCCGTCGGCCAGCACGAAGGTGCCGAGCAGGATCAGCGGGATGCTGTTGGCCAGCACGTGCTCGAAGCTGGCGTGCAGGAACGGCGCGAAGACGATGCCGTCGAGCCCGTCGATGCGGTGCGGGTCGATGCCGCCGTCGCGGGAGAGCCGGTTGCCCGTGAGCCGGTCGAAGAGCTCGATGAGGAACAGCACGGGGACAAACGCGCACATTGCCACGAATGCGCGCCCGATGGAGGCGTAGAACGCCTCGGTGCCGAAGCGGGTCGGGTCGGACCGCCCATCAGAGTCGATCGCCACGACCAATGTCGTAACAGGTTCGCACCGCCGCCGCCATACGGCGACGGTGCGAACCTGTCGGTCAGCTTTAGTACCAGCCGGTCGACTGGCTGTGCGACCAGGCGCCGCAAGGGGTCTTGTACTTGCCCTTGATGTAGTTCAGGCCCCAGCGGATCTGCGTCTCGGGGTTGGTCTTCCAGTCGGCGCCGACCGTGGCCATCTTGCTGCCGGGGAGGGCCTGGGGAATGCCGTACGCGCCGCTGCCCTTGTTCAAAGCAGACGCGTTCCAGTGGCTCTCCCGGTCCCAGAGCTTCTCCAGGCACGGCATCTGGTCGAGCCCGAAGCCGTAGCCCACGAGCACCGCGCAGCCGGTCTTCTTGTTGCCCGAGTAGACGTCGCAGGAACTCGGCACCGGGTACTTCGGCGCCGAGTTGGTCGGCGGTGGCGGCGGCGCCGTGGTGGTGCGCGTGTTGGCCCGGCTGGCGGCCTCCTCGGCCTTGCGGCGGGCCTCGTCGTCGGCGGCCTTGGCCTGGGCCGACGCGTCGGAGGCGGCGTCCTTGGCCTTGGCCAGGGCGTCGGCCTCATCGAGAGTGAAAGGTGAACGCGATACCGACGGCGTCGCGGACGACGACGAGAAGGGCATCGCAGCGGCGTCAACGGAGACCGGAGTCCTGGACGCGTCGTGCTGGGTCTGTCGGTTGGCGATCACGAGCCCGCCCACGAGCGCCGCGAGAAGCACCGCGAGTGCGGAGAAAGCCCGGATTTTGCCGACCCGCTGCCACAGCCGGATCACGTAGTCATCCATTCGTCGGGGACAGGGACTGGCGGCTCGAAAGAACGGGCGGGACCTGCCCGCCCGTTCCCCTTACGCACCGTGAGCGCCTGATGCCGACTCAGCTGGCGTCACGCGCTCGGAACTCACCATCGCTTAGTGCATGAGTGGGTGAGAAGCCAAACGCGATCTTATGTGATTCTAATCACGGCACAATTCGGATAAAATTCCTCAACTTGGTCGTTGGCTACCGCTCGAATGGCAAGTCTTCCAACAGATCGGTGACAACCTCGGCGATCGGAGAACGCTCCGAACGGGTGAGGGTGACGTGTGCGAAGAGCGGATGGCCCTTGAGGGCCTCGATCACCGCCGCGATGCCGTCGTGCCGGCCCACCCGGAGGTTGTCACGCTGCGCAACGTCGTGCGTGAGCACCACCCGCGAGTTGCTGCCGATGCGTGAGAGCACAGTGAGCAGCACGCCCCGCTCCAGCGACTGGGCCTCGTCGACGATCACGAAGGCGTCGTGCAGGCTGCGGCCGCGGATGTGGGTCAGCGGCAGCACCTCGAGCATCCCGCGGGCCGCGACCTCCTCCATCACGTTGTCGTGCACCAGCGCGCCCAGCGTGTCGAAGACGGCCTGCGCCCACGGGGACATCTTCTCGGCCTCGCTGCCGGGCAGGTAACCCAGCTCCTGGCCGCCGACGGCGTACAGCGGCCGGAACACGATGACCTTCTTGTGCCTGCGCCGCTCCATGACCGCATCGAGGCCGGCGCACAGCGCGAGCGCGGACTTGCCGGTGCCGGCCCGCCCGCCCAGCGACACGATCCCGATCGACTCGTCCAGCAGCAGGTCCAGGGCCACCCGCTGCTCGGCCGAGCGGCCGCGGACCCCGAAGGCCTCCCGGTCGCCCCGGACCAGCCGCACCGACTTGTCCACGCCCACCCGGCCGAGCGCGGAGCCGTTCGGCGAGGAGAGCACCAGCCCGGTGTGCACGGGCAGGTCCCCGGCGCCGTCGAGGTCGATGGCCTCCCCGGCGTACAGCTGCTTGACCTCGGTCTCGCCGATGCCCAGCTCGACCATGCCGGTCCAGCTGTGATCGGCCGCGGGACCCGGCTGGTATTCGTCGGCGGCCAGGCCCACGGAACCGGCCTTGACCCGCAGCGGCATGTCCTTGGTGACCAGCAGGACGTCCTTGCCCTCGGCCTGCAACGCGAGCGCGACGGCGAGGATGCGCGCGTCGTCGGTGTCGGCCCGGAACCCGGCCGGCAGCACGTGCTGGTCGGCGTGGTTGAGCTCGACCCACAGCGTGCCCCCGGCGTCGGTCAGCGGCAGGGGCTCGTCGAGCCGCCCGTGCTTGGCGCGCAGCTCGTCGAGGAAACGCAGCGAGCGCCGCGCGAAGTAGCCCAGCTCGGGGTGGTGCCGCTTGCCCTCCAACTCGGAAATGACGACCAGTGGCAGCACGACGTCGTGCTCCCCAAAGCGCAGGAACGCCCCGGGATCGGACAGCAGGACCGATGTGTCGAGCACGAAGGTGCGCCGCTGGGGGACGGTGGCCTCCCCGGCCTTCTTGCGGGTGCGGCGGACGGCCTTGACGGGCGTTGGCGCCGGCTCCGAGGAGGTGGAGGCAGAGGAGTCTGCTGAGGGACTACGGCGAACGGTCACGGGATCTCCGGGGACGGGCACCTCGCCGCCCGCACTCGCGTCCTCCGACGCCCGCACGGGGTCGGGTGCTTGGCCCCGTGGCTTCACTGTGGTCGCTCGGTCCGGGCCTCGGATGGTGGGGAAAGCCCCCGCCACAGCAATGACGCTATCCGGTACGAGCAAAATCCACTAGAGCTGTGCTGTCACCCGCTGACACCGACTGCTCACTGCCGATGGACGACGCGGTGGGCACCGCCGCCGCGCATCGGGCCGGACGGCAGTATACGGGTATAAACCGACATGTCGGGCGCAGCGCGACACAGTTGCACCCCGGCAGGCGATAAGCCGCCCGTCGCGGTATAAATCCGACATGTCACAGCGCGTTGCGCCCGGCATGCCACAGCGCGTCGTGCCCGGCATGTCGCACATCAGCCGAACGGGTGGAGATCCACTCAGGCGCCGTAGCGGCGCTGGCGGTTGGCGTACGAGCGCAGGGCGCGCAGGAAGTCGGTGCGGCGGAAGCTCGGCCAGTGCACGTCGCAGAAGTAGAACTCGGAGTGGGCGCTCTGCCACAGCAGGAAGCCGGACAGGCGCTGCTCCCCCGAGGTGCGGATGACCAGGTCCGGGTCGGGCAGCCCGCGGGTGTACAGGTGATCCGAGATGTGATCGACGTCCAGGATCTCGGCCATCTCCTCGATCGTCGTGCCGGCCTTGGCGTGCTCGTGGAGCAGCGAGCGCACGGCGTCGGCGATCTCGCGGCGGCCCCCGTAGCCCACGGCCAGGCTCACCTGGGCGCCGCCGGTGCGGTCGACCGTCTTCTCCTCGGCCGCCTTCAGGGCGTGGGCGCTGGCGCTGGGCAGCAGGTCCAGGGCGCCGACGATGCGCAGCTGCCACGGGTTGCGCTCGGCGGCGAGGTCCGCGGCCAGGTTCTCGATGATCTGCAGGAGCGGGTCGAGCTCCTGGGCCGGGCGGGAGAGGTTGTCGGTCGAGAGCAGCCACAGGGTGACGTGCTTCACGCCCGAGCCGTCGCACCAGCGCAGCAGCTCCTTGATGCGCTCGGCGCCGACGCGGTGGCCGTCGTTGGGATCGACGTAGCCCATCTCCCGGGCCCAACGGCGGTTGCCGTCGACGATCACGCCGACGTGGTCCGGCTTCGGCTTGCCGAGCAGCCGCCGGGCGAGACGCTTCTCGTACAGCGAATAAACCAGGTCACGCAAGCCCACGGCTGGAAAGAGTAGCGACCTCCCGGGCGAAGCAACACCGTCAGCCGGGCACCGGACAGTACCGAACAGGAAACGCAGCGGGCGGCCGGTCGGGGGACAGACCGGCCGCCGAGCTGCGGTTATGGGACTCAGGCGGCGCCGAGGCGGGCCCGCAGCGCGTCGAGTTCGGCCCAGAGAACGCCGGGCAATTTCTCACCGAACTTTTCGAACCACGCCGCGATCTGGGGCAGTTCCTCGCGCCACTCGTCCGGGTCCACCCGCAGTACCTCCGCCAGATCCTCGGCGTCGAGATCGAGCCCGGACACGTCGAGCGAGCCGGGCGCCGGAACGGCCCCGATCGGCGTCTCGACGGCGGCGGCCGTGCCCTCGATCCGCTCGACGACCCACTTCAGCACCCGCGAGTTCTCGCCGAAGCCCGGCCACAGGAAACGGCCGTCCGCGCCGCGGCGGAACCAGTTCACGTAGAAGATGCGGGGCAGCTTCGACGCGTCGCCGGCCGTTCCCTTGCCCATCTCGATCCAGTGCGCGAAGTAGTCCCCGCCGTGGTAGCCGATGAAGGGCAGCATGGCCATCGGGTCGCGGCGCACCACGCCGACCTGGCCGACCGCCGCGGCCGTCGTCTCGCTGGAGAGCGTGGCGCCGAGGTAGACGCCGTGCACCCAGTCCCGGGCCTCGGTGACCAGCGGGATCGTCGTCTTGCGCCGGCCGCCGAAGAGGATGGCGTCGATCGGCACGCCGCGGGGGTCGTCGTACTCCGGGGCAAGGATCGGGCACTGGGTGATCGGCGTGCAGAAGCGCGAGTTCGGGTGCGACGACGGCTCGTCCGAGGCCGGCGTCCAGTCCCGGCCCCGCCAGTCGGTCAGGTGGGCCGGCGGCTCGCCCATGCCCTCCCACCAGATGTCGCCGTCGTCGGTGAGGGCCACGTTGGTGAACACCGAGTTGCCCCGGGCCAGCGTGCGCATCGCGTTGGGGTTGGTCTTCCAGTCGGTGCCGGGCGCCACGCCGAACAGGCCGAACTCGGGGTTCACGGCGTAGAGGCGGCCGTCCTCGCCGAAGCGCATCCAGGCGATGTCGTCGCCGAGGGTCTCGACCTTCCAGCCGGGGATGGTGGGCTCCAGCATCGCCAGGTTGGTCTTGCCGCAGGCGCTCGGGAAGGCCGCGGCGACGTACTTGACCACGCCCTGCGGCGAGGTGAGCTTCAGGATGAGCATGTGCTCGGCCAGCCAGCCCTCGTCGCGGCCGATGACGCTGGCGATGCGCAGGGAGTAGCACTTCTTGCCGAGCAGGGAGTTGCCGCCGTACCCGGACCCGTAGCTCCAGATCTCGCGGGTCTCGGGGAAGTGCGAGATGTACTTCGTGTCGCTGCACGGCCACGCGACGTCCTCGTCGCCGTGCTCCAGCGGCGCCCCGACCGAGTGCAGGCAGGGCACGAAGGGCGCGTCATCGCCCATCTTGGCCAGCACGGCCGTGCCCATCCGGGTCATGATCCGCATGGACGCGACCACGTACGGCGAGTCGGTGAGCTCCACGCCGAACATCGGGCTCTCGGCGCTCAGCGGGCCCATGCAGAAGGGGACGACGTACATCGTGCGCCCCCGCATGCAGCCGTCGTACAACTGCGTCATGCGCCGCTTCATCTCGTCCGGCGCCATCCAGTTGTTCGTCGGCCCCGCGTCGGCCTCGTCGGCCGAGCAGATGAACGTGCGCTCCTCCACGCGGGCCACGTCGGATGGGTCGGTGCGGGCCCAGAACGAGTTCGGGCGGGCGGCGAGGCGCACGAGCGCCCCGCTGGCGACGAGTTCGTCGGTGACGCGGCGCCACTCCTCCTCCGAGCCGTCGCACCAGACCACCCGCTCGGGTCTGGTGAGCTCGGCGACCTCGCGCACCCAGGCGAGCAGCCGGGGGTGGGCGGTCGGCGCCTGATCTAGGCCGGGCACGGTAACCGGGGCAGACATGCGGTAACTCCTCGTGGTCGGCGTTGACCTCGGCGGCCCGTTGCAACGAGCAGGGCCGCGGCGGCGCCGGAGGGTGCACGACAGTACGGCGCGCGATGGGGCAAGCGCGTCGTGCAATCTCCGGCCGGTATTTCTCAGCCTAAGCCGGTCACCCGGGACCCACACAGCGAGACATTGTGAAAACCTGCACAAACGCCGGAGGACTTTCCGCCCGGACGCAGGAATTCGCGCGAACTTTTCGCGCTGTGCGCATTACTGCGCAATCCGCCATGTGCTCTACCCTGACGAGGGTGACCGATCTGGAGTCGCCACCGCACCCGCCGCTGCTGTCCCGGCTCTTTGCCCGCTTCGAGGGGCTCGTCCGCGAGCTGGGCAAGTTCGGCACCATCGGCCTCGCGACGTTCATCGTCGACGCCACCGTCTTCAATCTGCTGTATCACCACATGCCCCCGCTCGTCGCCGGCACCGTGTCGATGGCGATCGCGGCGACGCTTGCGTTCCTGGGCAACCGCTACTGGACGTGGCGCGATCGCGCGCGCACCGACCTGCGCCGTGAATACGGTCTGTACTTCCTGTTCAACCTCTGCGGATTGGGTATCGCCCTGGCCTGCCTCGGGCTGAGCCACTACGTGCTCGGGTTCACGTCCCAGCTGGCCGACAACGTCGCCAAGAACGGGGTCGGCCTGGTCCTGGGCACGACGTTCCGGTTCCTGTCCTACCGCTACGTCGTCTTCCGCAAGCACCCGGAGCCCGAGACCACGGGATGAAGCGGCCGGGTGAACCTCGCGATGAGCGCAGGGTGACCTCGGGCGCACCCGGCCCGCGGGGACGGACGGGGCGTGGTCGCTTACCGTAAGGTTGGCGGGTGCGCTTCGCCAGCAGTCTCCGCGACCGTTACGTCCCTGAGCGGTATCGCGCCCTGGCCACCGAGCTGTTCAAGTTCGCGGCGGTCGGCGGGATCAACACGGTCATCGACTTCGCCCTCGTCAATGCGCTGCTGTTCATCGGCCCGCTGAAGGCGAAGATCGTCGCGGCGGTCGTGGCCACCACCGTCTCCTACGTGCTCAACCGGCAGTGGACCTACGCGCAGAGCGACCGCTCCAGTGTGCGCCGGGAGTATGTGCTGTTCTTCGCCCTCAACGGCGTCGGGTTGCTGATCCAGGAGGCCGTCCTGGCCGTGGCCAAGTACGGGCTGCACTTCAGCGAGGCCAACCCGGCGGACCGGCTGGCCTTCAACATCGCCAACGCCGCCGGCATCGGGCTCGCGATGGTGTTCCGCTTCTGGGCGTACCGCACCTGGGTCTTCAAGGCCACGAGCGGCGAGGCGAGCGGGGCCCGCGAGATCGCGGGGCTCGAGGAGGCCTTCGCCGACGACGCGCCGGTCGCGCCGGACGAGCGGCAGATCGAGGCCCTGGAGGCGGCCTACGCCGAGCCGCCGGCCCCGCGCAAGCACACCGACGAGCTGGGGACCCCCGCCGCGAAGCGCTGACGCGGGGGCCGGGAAGCTTCGGTTCAGTCCTTCTTGATCTCGTGGACGAGGGCCTCGCGGTCGTCGTCGCCGAAGGTGTGCTTCTGCCGGTCCTCGTCGACCAGCTCGTAGAGCACGCTCTGCGTCTTCTCGACGTGCGGCAGGTCGGTGAGCTGCACCTGCCCACGCTCGCCGGCCGACTCGATGGTGAGCGTGCCGCACCCGAGCATCCGCTCGAAGATCGAGTGCGAGAACGACACGTCGTTGATGCGCCCCAGCGGGATGTCCCGGCCGCTGCGCGAGAAGACGCCGCTGCGCATGATCACCCGCTCGTTCGTGAAGACGTAGTGGGTGGTCTTCCACTTGAGCCACGGCCACCCGGTGACCACCAGGATCACCGCGAGCGCGACGCCGGCCAGGATCAGCAGGACGAGCGCGCTCCAGTCTGTGAAGATCGCCGCCGCCGCCACGGCGGCCACGGCCAGAACGGCCCAGACCACCGGCAGGAACAGCGCCTTCCAGTGGGGGTGCAGGTTCAACACCACCTGCTCGTCCTTGGTCAGGACGCTTTCCGGGAACCCCACGCCAACCCCTCCTCGTTCCAGATATGTCGGAGGTGAGGCTAGACCCTGGACGCCACCCGGCGGCATTACCTACCCGGACGTATCCAACCTGGCGTGCACGACATCCCCGGCGGCGATCGTGTGCACCTTCTCGAACCGGTCGGCGACCTCCAGCCGGCCGTCGGCGTCGATGCCGGTCGCGAGGCCCTCCAGCTCCTGCCCGCCGGGCAGCTCGGCCCGGATCCGGCGGCCGATGGTGCCGCAGTGCAAGACGTACGCCTCGCGCAGGCCCGAGGCGTCGGGGTCCCCGGCGTGGTCGCGGAACCTGGCGTACCACTCGGCGAAGGAACGCAGCAGGGCGCGCAGCAGCGGATCGCGGTCGCTGACGGCCGCCCCGGCCAGGGCCAGCGACGTGGCGTCGGGGCGCGGCAGCTCCTCCTGGCGCAGGGTGGTGTTGAGGCCGATGCCCACGACCACGGCCCCGTCGGCCGCCTCGGCCAGGATGCCGGCGGTCTTGCGGTCGCCCTGCAGCAGCAGGTCGTTGGGCCACTTGAGGTAGGCGTCGATGCGGGCGACCCGGCGCACCGACTCGGCCAGGGCCACCCCGGCCAGCAGCGGCAGCCAGCCCAGCCGGGCCGGCGGCAGCTGAGGGCGCAGCAGCACGCTGAGCGCCAGCCCGGCCCGGGCGGGAGACTCCCACTGCCGGCCGAGCCGCCCGCGCCCGGCGCTCTGCCGCTCGGCGATGATCACCAGCCCCTCCGGCGCCCCTTCCCGGGCCGCGGCCACGACATCGGCGTTGGTCGAACCCGTCTGCGGGAGCACGCGCAGGTCGGTCCACAGCCCGCCGGGGACGACCAGGGCCCTGCGCAGGGCCGCCTCCCGCAGCGGGGGACGATCGAGGTCGGAGTACGCACCGGTGGAAATGTTCACAGCTCGACCCTATGCCGACGCGAATAGGATGCCGAGAGTGACGATTGAGCAGACTGGTGTCGGGGCTGACATCCACACGACGTCCGGAAAACTCGCCGATCTGGTCCGCCGCACCGAAGAAGCGGTCCACGCGGGTTCGGCCCGCGCCGTCGAGAAACAGCACGCGCGCGGCAAGAAGACCGCCCGCGAGCGAATCGAACTCCTGCTGGATCCCGGCTCGTTCGTCGAGCTCGACGAGCTGGCGAGACACCGCTCCACCAATTTCGGGCTGGAGAAGACGCGGCCGTACGGCGACGGCGTCGTCACCGGATACGGCACCGTGGACGGCCGCCAGATCTGCGTGTTCGCCCAGGACTTCACGGTCTTCGGCGGCAGCCTCGGCGAGGTCTTCGGCGAGAAGATCGTCAAGGTCATGGACCTCGCCATGAAGATCGGCTGCCCGATCGTGGGCATCAACGACTCGGGCGGCGCGCGCATCCAGGAGGGCGTCGTCTCCCTCGGCCTGTACGGCGAGATCTTCTTCCGCAACGTCCGCGCGTCGGGCGTCATCCCCCAGATCTCGCTGATCATGGGCCCCTGCGCCGGCGGCGCCGTGTACTCCCCCGCCGTCACCGACTTCACCGTGATGGTCGACCAGACCTCGCACATGTTCATCACCGGCCCCGACGTCATCAAGACCGTCACCGGCGAGGACATCGAGTTCGAGGAGCTCGGCGGCGCCCGCACGCACAACACCAAGTCGGGCAACGCCCACTACCTCGCCGCCGACGAGGACGACGCCATCGACTACGTGCGCGCGCTGCTGTCCTACCTGCCGGCCAACAACATGGACGACGCCCCGGTCGTGCCCGCGCCGGCCGTCCTGGAGGTCACCGACGAGGACCTGGCGCTCGACGCCGTCATCCCGGACTCGGCGAACCAGCCGTACGACATGCACACGGTCATCGAGTCGATCGTCGAGGACTTCCTCGAGGTACAGCCGCTCTTCGCGCAGAACATCCTCGTCGGCTTCGGCCGCGTCGAGGGCCACCCGGTCGGCATCGTGGCCAACCAGCCGATGCACTTCGCGGGCTGCCTGGACATCGACGCCTCGGAGAAGGCGGCCCGCTTCGTGCGCACCTGCGACGCCTTCAACATCCCGATCCTGACCTTCGTCGACGTCCCGGGCTTCCTGCCGGGCGCCAGCCAGGAGTGGGACGGCATCATCCGCCGCGGCGCCAAGCTGATCTACGCCTACGCCGAGGCGACGGTACCGAAGGTGACGGTCATCACCCGCAAGGCCTACGGCGGCGCGTACGACGTCATGGGCTCCAAGCACCTGGGCGCCGACCTCAACTTCGCCTGGCCGACCGCCCAGATCGCCGTGATGGGCGCCCAGGGCGCGGTGAACATCCTGTACCGCCAGGAGCTGCGCGAGGCCGCGGACCCGGCCACCCGGCGCGCCGAGCTCGTGCAGGAGTACGAGGACACGCTGGCCAACCCGTACGTGGCGGCCGAGCGGGGCTACGTGGACAGCGTGATCCCGCCGTCGACGACCCGCATCGAGATCGTGCGGGCCCTGCGGCTGCTGCGCACCAAGCGCGAGACCCTGCCGCCAAAGAAGCACGGCAACATCCCCCTGTAGGCGGCCCAGCCCGGCCCGGGCCGCCGGCGCCTTCGCGTCAGGCGGCCCGGGGCTGGAACGACCCCTTGATGATGTTGTAGATCTGCTGGACCGGCAGGGAGTCCCACATGTCGGCCGGGCACTCCCAGTAGATGGCCTGGCCCAGGTTCGGGCGGATGCGGCAGCCCAGGTTCGACACGCGCATGTGGCCCTGGGTCGAGTCGTAGTACCACTGCCAGTCCGCGCACACGCCCAGATAGCCGGTGACGTCGTCGATGTGGATGCGCACGTAGTTGGCGTAGTCCTTCTTGCGCCGGCGCTCCTGGTCCGCCCAGTCGGCCTTCGGGTCGCCCAGCGGCGGGGTGACCGTCGCGTCGAAGCCGACGCGCATGCGCGGGTCCGTGTTGCTGACGTAGTAGATCATCGACGGAGAGGTCCCGTGCGGGACCGGCTGCCAGCCGATCGGCAGGCCGACCCGCCAGCCCCACTCCTTGTTCTCCACCCACTCGTAGCCCGGCGGCAGCTGGATCACGTCCCGGCCGATCGAGCCCTGCACCACCGGCGAGGGCGTAGCACCGGCCGACGGGACGAGCGAGGCGCCCGGCGACGGGGCCCGCGACGCGGACTGGGCGAGCGCGCCGGCGTCGCCGTCCGAGCGCGGGTCCGAGCCCGAGTCCGAGAAGAACAGCGCGGCCGCCACCGCCAGGGCGAGCACGGCCACCCCGGCGGCGATCCAGCGCCACCGCTGCGCCGAGGGGACGGTCCGGTCCAGCCCGTCGTCGACGGAGTTGAGCGCGACCAGGCCGGAGCCGGCGGCCGGGTCCACGGCGGCGCTGCCCTTGGGCCGGCCCGGGTACTCGATGTGCGGCAACGCGCCCGGCGGGCCGGTGATGGCCTCGGGCGAGCGGTCGGAGGCCGCGGCCGGCGCCGCGCTCACCGGGGCGACCGGGTCGAGGGCGACGTTGCGCAGGGAGCCGCGGGAGTGACTCTCCCGGGGCCGGCGGGGGCGCGGCAGCGGCGGCATCGACCACGACCAGCCGCGGCCCTCCCCCGCGGCGGCCCGCTCCAGCAGCCGCTCGGTCTCGGCCATGCCGGCCCGGACCTTCGGATCCTTGCGCAGCAGCGCGGTCAGGACCGGCTTCAGCACGCCGGCCCGGACCGGCGGGTCGGGCTCCTCGGTGGCCAGGGCGGTCAGGGTGGCGTACGTCGTCGAGCGCGCATAGGGCGAGCGCCCCTCGACGGCGGCGTACAGCGTGGCCCCCAGCGACCACATGTCCGACTCCGGCCCGGAGGTGCCCTCGCGGGCCCGCTCCGGCGAGATGTACTGCGGCGAGCCGAGGATCAGCCCCGGCCGCGTGACGGCCCCGTCCCCGCCCTCGAAGACGGCCAGCCCGAAGTCGGTGAGGACGACCCTTCCCGTGTCGGCCAGCAGGACGTTGCCCGGCTTGACGTCGCGGTGCAGCACGCCGGCGGTGTGCGCGGCCCGGAGGGCGCCGAGGACGGCCAGGCCGATGCGGGCCACCCGTTCGGGCGGCAGCGGCCCGTCGTCGGTGATCACCTGGTGCAGCGAGCGCGACGGGACGTACTCCATGACGATCCACGGCGTCAGCTCGGTGTGCACGACGTCGTAGATCCGCACGACGTTGGCGTCGTTGAGGCGGGCCGCCGCGCGGGCCTCGCGCAGGGTGCGCAGCCGCAGCTCGTCGCGCTCCTGCTGGGTCAGGCTCGCCGGCGGAATGACCTCCTTGACGGCCACGTCCCGGCGCAGCATCTCGTCGCGGGCCAGCCACACCCGGCCCATGCCACCCGCGCCGAGCGACTCGATCAATCGGTAGCGATCGGCGATCAGGGCCTTGGGCTGCGTCATCACCAAGCAAGTTACCGAACCCGGGCACCTGCGAAACACCCCGGATTCGGTGAAGATCGTGCGTCAGTCCGCGCGCGAGCGCAGCACCATGATCAAGAGGATCAGCAGGCCGATCCCGACCAGGCCGGCGCCGATGAGGGCGACCGGCAGGACCCGGAAGGTGTCGAGGACCTTCTGCTGGGTCGGGCCCGCGTCGGCGGTGCTGAACGTGACCGTCACGGTGACGTCGTACTCCTGCGTGTCGGCCGCCGCGTTGTCGGCCCCGATGTCGACCACGCCCGGCATGGTGAGGCGGGGCCCGCCCGGCGCCGGATCGACGATCGCGACGATGTCGGCCTCGGCGCCCTTGGCGACCGGTGCCACGGGCTTCTGCACCGTGCACTTCGTCGGACCCAGGAAGCCCAGGGGCGTGGGCAGCTGGGCCTCGCCGTTGTCGTCGGCGGCGAGCACCACCCGGCCGGTCGAGCCGTCCTCGCAGTCGACGTCGAGCACGACGGCGCCGGCCCGGCCGGTGACGTTGCCGGCGAAGCGCACCGTGACCTGCAGCTGGCGGGCCGGCTCGAAGATGTACGAGGCCGTGCACTTCGCGGACGCGGAGCCGGCGCTCAGCGGCACCACGTCGGCCCCCACGTTCGGCGTGTCCTGCGACTCCCCTGGGTCGCAGGCGAAGGAGCTCAGCCGCCAGCTGCCGTCCACGGTGGAGACCGGCGGCACCGGAGTGACCAGGTACTCCCCGAACGGCAGCGAGCCCGGCACGTCCCCCTGGGCCAGCGCCGCGACCCCGAGCCCGGTCGTGGTCGCCACCCCGGACCAGCCGGGCACGCCCTGGGCCCGAGGCGTGACGGCGAAGGAGGCGGCCCCGGTGCCGCCGACGGTGACCCCGCGCAGCTCGAGCGCGCCGGCCTTGCGGCTGACCCGCAGCGCGCAGTCGGCCGGGGCGTCGGCGGCGACGGTGACCGTGACGGTCATGCTGTCGGGCTTGAGCTCCTTGTCGCCGCAGCCGGCGCCGGTGAGCTTCCAGGCCGCGGCGTCGCCGGCCGGTGGGGTCAGCGTCACCGCATACGCCCCCGGGAGCAGCAGGCTCAGGTCGGTCCCGGTCGCGACGGTCGCCGAGCCGTCGCCCGCGGCGGTCGCGCTGAGCTGCCGGGGCGGGCCGCCGGCCGGGTCGGCGACCGAGAGGCCCCAGGCGCCGCCGGGGCTGTCGGAGTACAGCCGCAGCGTCATCCCGGGCGGGGACGGCGGCGGGTCGAAGGTGAACGTGCACGTGACCGTCTCGCCGGGGGCCAGCGTGACCGTGGCCTGGCCGGTCGGCACGTCGGTGGTGGTCAGGCTCTGCCCGGCGCCGCTCTTGGCACAGGCAAGGTCGGCGAGCGTCCAGCCGGCCGGCGGGCGGGCCACGACCGTGCCGGGCTGGCCGCCGGAGCTGCGCACGAACGTGGCGTCGGTCGCGGTGTCCACCACGACCCGGTGGTCGGCGGCGTAGCTGGGGCTCGCGTCGAAGGCGAAGCGCTGCGGATAGCCGGGCGCCCGCGTGGTGCGGGCCCGCACGACGAGCGTCCCGGTGGGCTGGGCGCCCTTGACGTAGTAGGCGAAGCAGAAGACGTGCCGGGCGCCGCTGGGGAAGCCGATCCACTGCACGTTGCCGCCGCTGTGCCCGTCCAGCGCGCAGCGCAGCGCGCCGAAGCCGTAGCCGGCCTGGCCCGGCTGCGCCCCGGACAGCAGCGGGTCGCCGGGGCTGCCGCCCTGCGCCCACAGCTGATGGCGGGCGGCCAGCTTGGCCTGCTCGTCGGTGAGCACCACGGTGACCGCGCCGTCGATGGTCTTACCGGTCTTGATGCCGGTGCGGTCCAGCAGCGCCACGGCGGCGGCGGTCGGCCCGGAGCCGGTCGCCGCCGTGGTGACCCGCGACAGCGCGCCCTTCTTCTCGTGGCCGCTGCCCAGGGCGAACTGCCAGCCGTTGAGCGCCGAGCAGCCGGTCGAGTTGGCCGCCTCGACCGCGGGGTCGACCTCCCCGCCGTCGCGGTAGGCGCTGTCGATGCCGACTGGCGCCGCGTTCTCGGCGTGGTCGTCGCGCACCCGGTTGCCCATGACGCTCTGGTAGGTCTGGCAGGCCCGGGCCACGAACGTGATCTGGTAGTGCAGCGAGGCGGAGACGGAGGCCGGCTGCTCGCCCTCCCGCGCGAAGGCGGGAGTGGCGCCGGCCGCGAGCACGGCAGCGAAGAATATCGATATCGCGGCACACATTGGGCGAACTCGGACGTTTGTCAATGCGCCCCCCAATTCGCCATCGACTCCCGTTCCAGTCGAGTATGCGCTGCCAGGGTGTGCGTATGCTCGCAGGACGGCAACGTTTCGCGAACATGTGCGGGAGGCTGAGATGACGGAGGAGCCGCTGTTCCGGGTGGTGCGCGGCACGCCGACCGCCGAAGAGGTGGCGGCGGTCGTGGGCGCCCTGTTCAGTCTCGCGCCGACGCCTCCGGCCCCGGCGGCGCCGCGCTCGCGCTGGGCGCAGAGCGCTCGTCCGGGCCGCCCCCGGCACTGGCGCGCCGACGCGGGATCGTGATCGGCGGCAGCGTCGGCCACTTGCGGGCCTCGCGCTCGCGCTGCAGCCGCTCCGCCTCCTGCGGGCCGGGCAGGTCGGCGACCAGCTGCTGACCGCAGGAGCGGCAGGTCAGCGCGCCGGACGGGATGCGGTCCAGGCAGTAGGGGCACGGGCGCGACTCCAGCGAGCGGCCCCGCTCCACGCCGATCAGCGTCATCAGCTTGATCACCACGAACAGGCCCGCCGCCAGCAGCGCGAACTGCAGCAGGTCGTTGAGGAACTGGCCGTACTTGATCGGCGTGTCGTGGATCCTGACGGACAGGTCCTTGAAGTCCGGCTCGCTCACCACCGCCGCGACCAGCTGCAGGAACACGTTGGTCACGAAGGACTGGACCAGGGTCGCGAACGCCGTGCCGATGATGAAACCGAGCGCCAGGTCGAGGACCGAGCCCCCGATGGCGATGGCCTTGAACTCCGCCCAGAGCTTGCGCACGCGCTGATGGTACGGACCGTTCGCTAACGTTGCGTTGCGTGAGAACTTTCATCCTCGCCTCGGCCAGCCCGGCCCGGCGCAGCCTGCTCACCCACGCCGGCATCGAACCCCAGGTCGTCGTCAGCGGCGTCGACGAGTCGGCGGTCGAGGCGGGCGACGCGGCGACCCTGGCCGGCACGCTCGCCGGCCTCAAGGCCCGAGCCGTGCTCGCCTCCGTCTCCGCCACCGACGCGCTCGTCCTGGGCTGCGACTCGGTCCTCGCGTTCGACGGCGAGATCCTCGGCAAGCCCGGTGGCGCCACCGAGGCCACCGCCCGCTGGAAGGCGATGCGCGGCCGCTCCGGCGTGCTGCACACCGGGCACTGCCTGATCGACGCCGCGACCGGCGAGGCCGCCGAGGCCGTCGTGGCCACGACCGTGCACTTCGCCGAGCCCGACGACGACGAGATCGCCGCCTACGTGGCCTCGGGCGAGCCGCTCGAGGTGGCCGGCGCGTTCACCATCGACGGGCTCGGCGGCGCGTTCGTGGCCGGCATCGAGGGGGACCACACGAACGTGGTCGGCCTCTCGGTGCCGACGCTGCGGCTGCTGCTGGCACGCCTCGGTGTTCCCATCACGTCGCTGTGGACGCGCGGCAGGATGGACCCATGACGAGACAGACGCTCGCGCTGAGCGAACAGCTGCGCGACTACGTCGTGGCCAACGGCGCCACGCCCGACGAGATCGTGCGAGACCTCATCGAGGAGACGGCCCGCGTCCTGCCCGGCGAGGCCGGCATGCAGATCGCGCCGGAGCAGGCGGCGTTCATGACGCTGCTGACCCGCATCGCCGGCGCCCGGCAGGCGGTTGAGATCGGCACGTTCACCGGCCTGTCCTCCATCGCGATCGCCCGCGGCCTGGCCGAGGGCGGCCGGCTGACCTGCCTCGACGTGTCGGAGGAGTACACGGGCATCGCGCGGCGCTACTGGGCGCGGGCCGGCCTGACCGACCGCATCGAGCTGCGCATCGGCCTGGCCGCCGAGACCCTGGCCCAGCTGCCCGCCGAGCCGCACCTGGACCTCGCGTTCATCGACGCCGACAAGACCGGCTATCCCCGGTACTGGGAGCTGCTCGTCCCGCGCATGCGCCCGGGCGGCCTGATCCTGGTGGACAACGTGCTGCGCCACGGCCACATCGTGGACCCCTCGCCGGACGACGCGGGCACCGTCGCGATGGCCGCCTTCAACCGCGGCGTGCTGGAGGACCCGCGGGTCGAGTCCGTGCTGCTGCCCATCGCCGACGGGCTGACCATCGCCCGGCGCTTGTAGCAGCGACTTTGGCGCTCCGGTCCGCGCAACCAGGGACCGTTGCTCCCGTCAGCGCCCGGTCCGGGTCGATCAGAGCTTCATCGAGCCGGACCGGGCGAAGCGGTCGGGCCTGGCGGCCCTGTCTGCCGGGCCCGCGATGCCAAGAGCCGGGCGGCCCGGCCGACGATGCTCACCGGGCCCACCGGCCGCGGTCGGGCGGTCCAGTCGAACGTCACTCATCGGGCCTGCGGAGCCGGGGCCAGGCGGTCCAGCCGGATTTTGCTACCGGGCCTGCGGAGCCGGAGCCGGAGCCGGAGCCAGGGTCAGGCGGTCCAGGCGGACGATCGCCAGGGCCGACACGAGCGCGAAGGCAGGCACCAGGAGGAAGGCCGCGTGCGGGCCGACCCGGTCGGCGAGCGCGCCGAGCACGAACGGCGCGACGGCGAACGCGATGCCGACCGCGAACGACGACCGGGCCGCGGCGAGGTCCGGCTGGCCGTCGGAGTGGG
Organism: Dactylosporangium sp. NPDC051485; assembly: GCF_040682015.1. NCBI lineage: Bacteria > Bacillati > Actinomycetota > Actinomycetes > Micromonosporales > Micromonosporaceae > Dactylosporangium > Dactylosporangium sp. NPDC051485. Next base: position 32,805 of record NZ_JBFAZW010000023.1, on the reverse strand, counting down.
CCAGCGCCAGGCCGATCCCGAGCGGATAGTGCAGCCCCATCCCCAGCCCGGCCACGACCAGCCCGGCCATCGCCAGCGCCGGCTGGGTCGCGGCCCAGAAGAGCGCGAAGCCGACGAGCGTCACCGCCAGCGCCGCCAGCAGCATCCGGGTCGGCCGGAAGCGCAGCACCAGCCGGCCGCCCAGCAGCCGGCCGAACAGCATGCCGGCGATCAGCGTCGAGACCGCGGCGGTGGCCACGCCGGCCGAGACGTGGGCGTGGTCGCGCAGTACCTCGCTGCCCCACAGGGCCAGGCAGATCTCGATCGAGCCGGTGGCGAAGAGGCTGGCCAGCGCCAGCGGGAAGGTCTGCGGCAGCGGCCGGCGCGGCGCGTGCTGGCCGCCCGGGCGGGCCGGCTCCGGCGGGCGGACCGCCGCCGTGCGGGCGTACCAGGCCAGGACCAGCACCGGCACGACCACCAGGACCAGCCCGGAGCGCCAGCCCCACCCGGCCGCGTAGGTCGCACCGACGATCAGCGGCGCGACCACCCCGACCCCGGCCGCGGCCGCGTTGGCCTCGCTGATCGCGGCGGGCGCGGCGGTGCCGTGGTGGTCGGTGAGCGCCGCGTTGATCGCGTTGACCGCCATCGCCCCGCCCAGGCTGCCCAGCAGCGCGCAGGTCAGGGTCAGCGCGATGTGGTGGGCCGCGAACATGCCGATCGCGGCGAGGCTGATCAGCCCCAGCCCGCCCCAGATGAGCCGATGACGGCCGAGCCGGCGGGTCAGCATCGGCAGGACCGCGCCGCCGAACACGCCCCCGGCCGCGAACGCGGTGCCGTGCAGGCTCGTGAGGGTGCGGCTGACGTGGAACTCGTCGCGCAGGAGCGGGGCGACCGGCCCGAAGCCGTAGAGGAAGTACACCCAGAGGGCCAGCTGGACGTACATCACCCAGGTGGGGCGGTCACGAACGAGTCTCGGCACCCCAGCACGCTGTCACGGCCCCTCCCGCAGGGGAAGGGGCCGTTGCGGTGACGGTCGTTACCGGACGCCCTTGGCAAAGGCCCGGGACGCCCAGATCACGGTGATGATCGTCAGGCCGCCGATGACCACCGCGGCCTGCCACACCGAGTCCGCGCCGGGGTGGCCGTCGAAGAGCGCGCGCACCCCGTCGACGGCCCAGGAGAACGGGTTCCAGTTGGAGACGGTCTTCAGCCACTTCGGCGCGAAGGTCAGCGGCAGCAGGATTCCGGCGGTCAGCAGCAGCGGCTGCGAGATGGTGTTCAGCAGTGGCGCCAGCGCGTCCTCGCTGCGCAGCTTCAGCGAGATCGCGTAGGAGAACGCCGACAGCATCAGCGAGATCACGGCCATGAGGGCGAACGCGCCCAGCATGTCCAGCACGTTGACCTTCAGCCCGAAGGCGACCGCGATGAGCACGATGAGCAGCGCCTGGAACAGCAGCGACACGACGTCGCGCAGCGAGCGCCCGACCAGCAGGGCGAACCGGCTGACCGGCGTGACCCGGCTGCGCTCGATGACCCCCGCCCGCAGTTCGGCGATGAGCCCGAAGCCGGTGAACAGCGAGCCGAACATCGCCAGCAGCACCAGCAGGCCCGGCACGAAGAGCTTGTAGGCGTCGGCGTTGGAGCTCACGCCCAGGGCCGGCTTGAGCAGCGGGGCGAACAGCAGGAGGTAGAACAGCGGCTGGATGATCCCGACGATCAGCCAGACCGGGTTGCGCAGCATGAGCTGCATCTGGCGCTGGAAGACCAGCCAGGTGTCGCGGAAGAATTTCATCGCTCAGCTCTCCCTCAGGGAACGGCCGGTCTTGGTGAGGAACACGTCGTCGAGGCTCGGCCGGTGCAGCTCCATCTCGCCGAGCGTCACGCCCGCGTGGTCGAGCAGGCGCAGGATGTGCGGGATCGCGGTGGCGCCGTCCGTGACGTACAGGCGCAGGCGCCCTTCGACCCTCTCGACGTTGCGCACGTAGTCCTGGTTGGTCAGCAGCCCCTCGGCCGTCTCCAGGCTCCCGTTGACGCCGACCGTGACCACGTCCCCGGCGACCTCGCGCTTGAGCGCGTCCACGGTCCCCTCGGTGACGATCTCGCCGTGGTCCATGATCGCGATCCGGTCGCACAGCGCGTCGGCCTCGTCGAGGTAGTGGGTGGTGATGAAGACGGTCATCCCCTCCTCGCGCAGCCGGCGCACCTCGTCCCACATGTGGGCGCGGCTCTGCGGGTCGAGCCCGGTGGTCGGCTCGTCCAGGAAGACGACCTTGGGGTCGTGGATGATCCCGAGCGCGATGTCGACCCGGCGGCGCTGGCCGCCCGAGTACGTCTTGCAGCGCCGGTCCGCGTACTCCGTCAGCTGGAACGCGTCCAGCGCCCGGACCGCCCGGCGCTGCGCGTCGGACTTGGCGATGCCGTAGTACCGCGCCTGGAGCACCAGCTCCTCGCGCGCGGTGCTCTCGTCCCAGGTGCTGCCGCCCTGGGCGACGTAGCCGATGCGCCGGCGCACCTCGCCCGGGTCCTTGAGCAGGTCGGCGCCGGCGATGCGGGCCTCACCGCCGTCGGGCGTGATGAGCGTGGCGAGCATTCGCAGCGTGGTGGTCTTGCCTGCGCCGTTCGGCCCGAGGAACCCGTAGATCTCCCCCTCCTTGACGGAGAGGTCGACGCCGCGCACGGCCTCGACGACCTTCGTCTCGCGACCGGCGCGGGAGCGGAAGAACTTCCGCAGCCCCCTCGTCTCGATCATGTCCGTCTCCCCTGTCTGGTGTATCAGCAGGGAGACCATAACGCGATATAGTTTTGGCGGTCAAGTTTTAGTATGTCGCGTACTACTCGTCTTCGTCGTCGACGGGCTCGCCGTACTCGGCCCGGATCGCCATGCGCCAGTCCTCCGCGCTGGTGCCGTCGCCCTCCTCGTTGACGTGCCAACCCTCCCCGGCCTCGATCCGCGCGGCGATGTCGTGGCACCAGCGGGCCTCCGCCTCGCAGCGGGCCATGGTGAGCTCGAACTGCCAGCCGACGTGCGGCGGCTTGTACTGCGTCCAGTCCTCGGCACTATCGCGATAGGTTGCATTCCAGCCCTCGAGCAGCCGGGCCCGGGCCCGCAGCGCGCCCACCGCCTCCGCCCGGGGCAGCTCCGGCAGGAACGCGAACGCCGCCAGGAACGGGTCGGTCGGCTCCTGGTACTCCCACCAGTACTTACGCAGCAGCTCCTGGTACTGCGCGGTGCCCACCGGCGTGAGCCGGTACTGCGTGCGGGCCGGCCGGTTGTTCACCTGCTCGGTGCCGACCTCGTCGAGCAGCCCCTCCTCGGACATCTTGCGCAGGGCGTGGTAAATCGACCCCGGCTGCACGTTGGCCCAGCTCTCGACGTGCCAGCTGACCAGTTCCTTGCGGATGTCGTAGCCGTGCACCGGCTGCAGGTAGGAGACCAGCCCGAGGATGAGAAGACGCGTAGTGGACACGTCACAAGCGTAATAGGAAAACTTGACTAATGCGTCCAGTGACTTTGTTGGCAAGAACCGCTTCAGAAGCTGGGCATAGACTCCGAGGGGCCGACCAAAGGAGCGTTCAGTGCGCAAGGTACTCATCGCCAACCGGGGCGAGATCGCCGTCCGCGTCATCCGGGCCTGCCGCGATGCGGGCCTGGCGAGCGTGGCCGTCTACGCCGACTCGGACCGCGATGCCTTGCACGCCCGCCTCGCCGACGAGTCCTACGCCCTGGGCGGCGACACGGCCGCCGACTCCTACCTGCGCATCGACAAGCTGATCGACGCCGCGGCGAAGTCGGGCGCGGACGCCGTGCACCCGGGCTACGGCTTCCTGTCGGAGAACGCCGACTTCGCCCAGGCCGTCATGGACGCCGGGCTGACGTGGATCGGCCCGACCCCGCAGGCCATCCGCGACCTCGGCGACAAGGTCACGGCCCGCCACATCGCCCAGCGCGCCGGCGCCCCGCTGGTCCCCGGCACGCCGGAGCCGGTCGCCGACGCCGCCGAGATCGTCGCCTTCGCGCAGGAGCACGGGCTCCCGGTGGCCATCAAGGCCGCCTTCGGCGGCGGCGGCCGCGGCCTGAAGGTCGCCCGCACCCTGGAGGAGATCCCGGCCCTGTTCGAGTCCGCGACGAGGGAGGCCGTGGCCGCCTTCGGCCGCGGCGAATGCTTCGTGGAGCGTTACCTGGACCAGCCCCGCCACGTGGAGGCCCAGGTCCTGGCCGACCAGCACGGCAACGTCATCGTCGTGGGGACCCGGGACTGCTCCCTGCAGCGGCGCCACCAGAAGCTGGTCGAGGAGGCCCCCGCCCCCTTCCTCACGGACGCCCAGCGCGGCCAGATCCACGAGTCCGCCAAGGCCATCTGCCGCGAGGCGGGCTATCACGGCGCCGGCACGGTGGAGTACCTCGTGGGCAACGACGGCACCATCTCCTTCCTGGAGGTCAACACCCGCCTCCAGGTGGAGCACCCGGTAAGCGAGGAGACCACCGGCATCGACCTGGTCCGGGAGCAGTTCCGCGTGGCCGATGGCGAGAAGCTGCGCTTCGACGCCGACCCCACCCCGCGCGGGCACTCCATCGAGTTCCGCATCAACGGCGAGGACCCGGGCCGCAACTTCCTCCCGGCCCCCGGCGCGGTGACGGTGCTGACCCTCCCGACGGGCCCCGGCGTCCGGGTGGACACGGGCATCGAGTCCGGCAGCGTGATCGGCGGCAACTTCGACTCCCTGCTGGCCAAGCTCATCGTCACCGGCGAGACCCGGGAGCAGGCCCTGGAGCGCGCCCGCCGCGCCCTCGACGAGATGGTGGTCGACGGTATGGCCACCGCCCTGCCCTTCCACCGCAAGGTCGTCCGCGACCCGTCCTTCACCGACGCCCCGTTCCGGGTCCACACCCGCTGGATCGAGACGGAGTGGACCAACGACGTCGCACCGTTCACGGCCGCGGCGGGCGCCCTGTCCGACCCGGACCCGCGCACGACGGTGGTGGTCGAGGTGGCGGGCAAGCGCCTGGAGGTGACCCTGCCGGCCGGCCTGTCCTCGGCCTCGCCCGCCGCCGCTCCCGCCCCCGGCAGGAAGCGCACCGCGGCCAAGAAGCAGTCGGGCGCGGCCGGCGGCGACGCCCTGACCAGCCCCATGCAGGGCACCATCGTGAAGATCGCCGTGGCCGACGGCGACGAGGTCAGCGAGGGCGACCTGATCGTCGTGCTGGAGGCCATGAAGATGGAGCAGCCCTTGAACGCCCACAAGTCGGGCAAGGTGACGTCCCTGGCCGCCCAGGTGGGCGAGGTCGTCTCGGCGGGGACGGTCGTCGCCGAGATCAAGTAGCTCCCGGCGGCGGGCCGGTCAGGCCGCCGCGTGGGCGCCGGTGCGGGCGTGTATGGGCACGGCGACCACCGCGGTGCCGTACGCGCACAGCTCCACCCAGGTATTGGTCACATCGCGGTGGTCGAAGCGCATGCCGACGATGGCGTTGGCGCCACGGTGCTCCGCGGCCTGCACCATCTGCCCCACCGCGCGGGACCGGGTCTGCACCAGGAACTGTGACATGTCCTGGCCCGGGCCGCCCTCCGTCGATCGGATGCCCGCGGCGAACGGGTTTCGTGAGGTGGCGACCACCCCCAGCACCTCACCGAGCACGTGGGTGATCTCGTACCCGGGGAGGCCCTCAGTCGTTACTACCAGCACGAAATGATCGTATGCAGATATATGGGGCTTCGCGGCGATCTGGCCCGAATCATCCGTTACCTGACCCGCGCCCCCGGCGCGAAGTAGCCCCGTCAGCCCCGGCTCACCTCGGCGGCCGGGCTCACCGTGATCGCCGCCGCGAAGCGGATCAGCTCGTCCTGCGGCAGTGACGCCTTCGGGGCGACCTGCAGCAGCAGCGAGTGGCCGTCGCCGGTCGGGACGCGCAGGAACTGCACGTCCGGGGTCGTCGTCAGCCAGCCGGTGCGCTGGCCGACCTTCACCCGGGCGGCGGGCACGTCCCCGGCGGGCGGCTCGGTGGCGGGCGACTCGTCGAGCATGACGGCAATCTTGTTGTCGTAACCCTCGCCCGGCTCTACCCCGGGAGGGCGGAATGTCACCGCCGCGGCCGAGATGTTGTCGACCGTCCAGCCGGCGGGCATGAGGCCGAACGCGAACGGGGACGGGGAGGACAGCGCGCCCGGCCGCACGGCGCCGGCGTACGACACCAGGTCGGTCGCCGGCGGCGTCGGGGTCATCCGCAGGGTCAGCCACGTCGTGGGGGTGGGCTGCCAGACCAGCGTGCGCTGCAGGTCCGTGTACGGCAGGCCGGGATCGTCGTCCGAGTAGTGCCACTCGTAGAGCGTCGCCGGCCGCCCGCCGACCTCGGACGGGGTGGCGAACGTCTTCGAGCTCGGGGCGGCGGGGCGGGCGTCGAGCAGGGTCAGGGTCGCGGTGCCGCCGGCGTGGCGCTGCATCGCCGTCGGGTGGCCGCCGGCGAGCATGACCGCCGGGGCACCGTAGGCCGCGGAGGGCGTGAACGGGAACGTGATCGCGGCGGGCACCGTCGCGGGGACGAGCGTGGGAGCGGGCGACGGGGAGGCCGCGACGGCCGGAGGGGCGGCGACGACGTGGTCGTCGCCGTGCGGACCGCCGGAGCGCAGGGCGAAGGGCAGGGCCAGGCCCAGGCTGACCAGCACGGCGACGCCGGCGGACAGGGACGTGAGACGGGCCCGGCGGCCACGGCGGGCCGACTCGGTGGTGATGGTGGAGAGCATGGCGGCGCCGGGCGGGGCCTCGGCGGCGTGCAGCAGCATGGCTTCGCGGAGCCGGTCCTCGATGTCGTCGGTGTTCATGGCTGGCCTCCCGGCGCGGGGGCGGGCTCCCTGGTCGTGGCCAGGGCCGCCCGGAGCTTCTGCAGGGCGTGGAACGCGTGGACTCGAACGGTCGAGGCGGAGCAGCCCAGCAGGCGGGCGATCTCCGCGTCGGGAAGGTCCTCGTAGTAGCGCAGGACCATGACGGCGCGCTGGGAGCGCGGCAGGGTGGCGAGCAGGGACCACATCGCGTCGGTCTCGTCGAAGCGGCCGGTGGCGTCGGCGGCGACGGCGTCGGGCGGCTCGGCGACGGGCCGTTCGGCGAACGAGCGGCGCCGGCGCCAGGAGAGGTACTGCCGCAGGATGGCCTTGCGCACGTACGGCTCCGGCCCCTCCGCGCTGACGATGCCCGACCAGCGCCGATGCGCCCGCACCAGGCCCTCCTGGGTCAGGTCCTCGGCCAGGTGGCGGTCGCCGGTCAGCAGGTACGCGAAGCGCAGCAGCGCCGGCGACCGGCCGAGCACGAACTCGGTGAACTCGACGCCACTCATAGGCCTCCCCATCGCGCGAACGATCCCAATCGCCTAGACGAGGGGCGGGGGCCGTCGCGTTTACGGGTCGCGCGGGGTCGGGTCGTCGTACTGGCCCGAGCGGCCGGTGTACGACCGGCCGTCGACGATCGGCCAGGCGTTGGCCACGCAGCCGTGCAGGCCGAGGGTCTGCTGCTGCATGACGGGCGCCGGGTGGCCGGGGCCGGGGCACAGCTCGTGCCCGTGATAGAGCCGATGTCCGGTCTCGTGATTGATGACGTACTGCCGGTACGTCACCAGATCGGCCCCGTAGTCGGGCACCCCGCGGACCCAGCGGGCCACGTTGACGACGACGCTGTCGCCGTTGCGGCAGCTCGTGTACCGGTCGTAGGAGCTGTGGCAGAGCACGTCGCGGGTCGCCGGGGTGGCCAGGTAGATGGTGAAGTCGGAGCGCTCCCCCGCCCCGGCCCGCCGCAGCCGCCACTGCCCGGTCCCCGGCCAGCTGCGCGGGTCGGCGAAGACGGTCTCGACCGCGTCGGCGAACCCGGCGGCCGAGATCCCGGCGATGTCCCGCTCCACCGCGATGCGGTACGTCAGCAGCTGCCCGCCGGCCCCGGCGACCGGCCCACCGGCGGGCGCGTACTCGTAGCCGCCACGCCCGGCCGCGGGGTAGGTGATCGGCGGGATGGCGACCGTCACGGGCGGACGGGAGGCGGGCACCGAGGACGCGGACGGCACCGGCGCTTCCGCAAGTGCAGGCGCTTCCGGCAACGCATGCGCGGGTGGCGCGGAACAGGCGGCCAGGCTGAGCACCGCAAGCCCCGCGCCGAGAATACGAAGGACGCTCACACGGGGACAGACGAGCCTTCCGCCGCCGGACGTTTAGGACTGCCGCATCACCTCCTCGCCGGACGTTGAGGGCTGCTGCAGGCGGCGCTCAGCAACGCCAGCGCGGAGGCGACCGGCAGCGATGAGACCGAGCCGTCCCGCGAGCGCAGGGAGACGGAGCCGGAGGCCAGCTCGTTCGCCCCCAGGACGGCCACGAACGGCACCCGGCGCAGCGACGCCTCGCGGATGCGCGCGGCGAGGCTCCCGGAGTACGAATCCCGCACCCGGATCCCGATCGCGCGGCACTCGTCGGCGAAGGCCCGCCCGGAGGCCTCGCCGACCGGGAGCACCTCCACCTGCACGGGCGCGAACCAGGCCGGGAACGCCCCGTCGTGCACCTCGATGAGGTGCGCGAACAGCCGCTCCATGCTCCCGGCCGCGCTGCGGTGCACCATGACCGGGCGGCGCCGGGACCCGTCGACGTCCACATAGGACAGGTCGAAGCGGGCCGGCATGAAGTAGTCGACCTGGACGGTGGCGAGGGTGCTCTCCCGGCCGGCGTAGTCGCGCAGCTGGATGTCGATCTTCGGGCCGTAGAACGCGGCCTCGCCCTCGGCCTCGACGTACGCGACGCCGGCCGCCTCCAGGGCGCCGCGCAGCACGGCGGTCGCGCGGGCCCACATCGGCGGGTCGTCGACGTACTTCGGCCCCTCCCCGCGCAGCGAGAGCCGCCACGACGCGGGCTGGAACCCCAGCGCCGCGTGGGCCTCCCGCATGACCCGCAGCGCGGCCAGGATCTCGGCCTCGACCTGGTCCTCGGCGCAGAAGACGTGGCCGTCGTTGAGGGAGATGGCCCGCACCCGGGAGAGGCCGCCGAGCACGCCGGAGCGCTCGGCGCGGTACTGCCCGCCGATCTCGCCGATGCGCAGCGGCAGCTCGCGGTAGGAGCGCCCGCGGGCGGCGAACACGGCCGCGTGGTGCGGGCACAGGCTCGGTCTGAGCACGAAGGCGTCGTCGTCGCCGAGGACCATCGGCGGGAACATGTCGTCGGCGTAGTGCGGCAGGTGGCCGGACCGGTAGTACATCTCCGCCTTGGCCAGGGGCGGGGAGTACACGTGCTGGTAGCCGTGCCGGCGCTCGAGATCGAGCAGGTACTCCTCGACCGCCCGCCGCGCCGCCGCGCCCCGGGGCAGCCAGATCGGCAGCCCGGCGCCGACGAGCGGGTCGGAGTGGAAGAGCTCGAGCTCACGGCCGAGCTTGCGGTGATCCTGCATGACGGACTCCTTAACGGTGCGGAGCGCGCGTCGGGGGCACAAAAAAAGCTCCGGAGCGCGGCGCCCCGGAGCGAAGAATGCTGACGTCGATCAGCGCCGCCGGGGAAGGCCCGGCGTCGTCGTGAACAGTGCGCTGCGACTCACGCCCGCAAGAATAGCTCGGCGCCCGCCGGAGGGCCGGGTATAAATGCCCGGTGCCCGAAGGTCACACCATCCACCGCCTCGCCGAGCGCCACCGCAAGCTGTTCGCGGGCCGCCCGGTGGAGGTCTCCAGCCCGCAGGGCCGCTTCGCCGCCGACGCCCCGCGCGTGGACGGGCGCGTGCTCCAGGACACCTCCGCCCACGGCAAGCACCTGTTCCACCACTACGAGGACGGCCCGACGATCCACGTCCATCTGGGGTTGTACGGCAAGTTCTCCGACGGCGACGGACAGCCCCCGGCCCCCGTCGGCGAGATCCGCATGCGGATGGCCAACGGCGAGCACTGGCTCGACCTGCGCGGCCCTGCGGCCTGCGAGCCGCTCGACCCGGCCCAGCTGGACGCCCTGCGCGCCCGCCTCGGCCCCGACCCGCTGGACGAGGGCAGCGACGGCGGGTCGGCGTACCGCATCATCAAGGACTCCAGCCGCCCGCTCATGGCCCTGCTCATGGACCAGTCCGTCGTCGCCGGGGCCGGGCTCATCTACGTGACCGAGTCCCTGTTCCGCGCGGGCCTGCCACCGACCACGCCGGGCACGAGGCTGGGCCGGCGCAAGTGGAACGAGATCTGGCAGGACCTGCGGGTCCTCATGCGGGCCGGCGTGGCCGAGGGCCGCATCGACACCGTCCGCAGCGCGCACACCCCCGAGGCCATGGGCCGCCCGCCGCGCGTCGACCGGCACGGGGGCGAGGTCTACGTGTACCGCCGGACCGGGCAGCCGTGCCTGGTCTGCGCCACCCCGGTGCGCACGGCGCAGCTGAACGCCCGCAACGCCTACTGGTGCCCCCGTTGCCAGAAGGCCCGCTGATGGTCGCTTCGGTCGAGATGTACCTCGACGAGCGCTCCTCCCGGCGCATCCGGGTGCTGTGGGACCAGCTGGAGGAGCTGGGGGTCCAGTCGCTGCGCACCCCGCACGACGGCCGGCACCGCCCGCACGTGACCCTGGCCGTGGCCCGGCAGCTCGACCCGGACGCGGTCGCCGAGGCCCTCGCCGGCGTGCGGGTGGCCGAGCCGCTGCGGATCAACTTCCAGTACGCCGGCGTCTTCGTCGGCCGCGTGGTCTTCCTCGGCCCGGCCCCGACGCCGGAGCTCGTCGCCCACCAGTCCCGGGTCCACGGCCTGCTGACCGCGGCCGGCATGGCGTCGCTGCCGCTCTACACACCCGGCGAGTGGGTGCCGCACTCGACCGTGTCGATGCGGGTGCCACGGCCGCTGCTGACCGAGGCGCTTCGCCGCTGCCTGGAGTCCCTGCCCATCGAGGCCACGGTGACCCGCGCGGCCGTCGCCGACTACGCGCGGGACATCTTCCACGAGATCCCCTGATCGGCCGCGGGCCCGCCCGCCGGGGCTCCGGACCTACCACCCGGCGGCGGTCAGTCCTCCTCGTGCTGCATGAGCTGGCGGGCGGCCTCGGCGATCGAGCCGGAGATGGACGGGTAGATCGTGATGGTGTGGGCCAGCTGGTCGACGCTCAGGTGGTTCTCCACCGCCATCGCGATCGGCATGATGAGCTCGCTGGCCTTCGGGGCGACCACCACACCGCCGACGACGAGACCCGAGGCCGGGCGGCAGAAGATCTTGACGAAGCCGTCGTCCAGGCCGTCCATCTTGGCGCGGGCGTTGCCGGCCAGGGGCAGCATCACGGCGCGGGCCGGCACGCGGCCGCTGTCGATGTCGGACTGGGTGATGCCGACCGAGGCGAGCTCCGGGTCGGTGAAGACGTTGGCGGCCACGGTGCGCAGCTTCAGCGGGGCCACGGCCTCGCCCAGCGCGTGCCACATCGCGATGCGCCCCTGCATGGCGGCCACGCTGGCCAGCGGCAGCAGGCCGGTGCAGTCGCCGGCGGCGTAGATGCCGGGCACGTTCGTGCGCGAGACCCGGTCCACCGTCACGTAGCCGCCGGGGGCCACCTCGACGCCGTACTCGGTGAGGCCAAGGGCCCTGGTCTGCGGTACCGAACCCACGCACATCAGCACGTGGGAGCCCTCCACCGACCGCCCGTCGGCCAGCTCGACCACGACGCCGTCGGCGGTGCGGCGGGCGGCGGCGGCCCGGGAGTTGTTGAGGATCGTCATGCCGCGGGCGCGGAAGACCCGCTCGATCGCCATGGCGGCGTCGGGGTCCTCGTGCGGCATGACCCGGTCGCGGCTGGAGACGAGGGTCACGTCGACGCCCATGGCCAGATACGCCGAGGCGAACTCGGCCCCGGTCACGCCCGAGCCGACCACGATGAGCTTCTCGGGGAGCTTCGGCAGGTCGTACACCTGGCGCCAGTCCAGGATCCGCTCGCCGTCCGGGGCCGCCGTCGACAGCACGCGGGGCGTCGCACCGGTGGCGATCAACACCGTCGAGGCGGCAATCGCATACGGAGCGTCACCGTCGGCCGGGGTCACCTGCACCGCGTGAGTGTGACCGAGCGTATCCTCACCGAGGCGCGCAGTGCCCGTGACGAACTCGACGCCGGCCTTGACCAGTTTGGCGTGGATGTCGCCGGACTGGGCGTGCGCGAGCCGTTTGACCCGCTCGTGCACCGCTGGCCCGTCCACCCGCACGTCGGGCCCGGCCGGCCCGATCACCCCGAACTCCTCGGTGTCCAGGTGCGCCGTGACCACCGATGAGCTGGCGATGAACGTCTTCGAGGGGACGCAGTCGTGCAGCACGCACGCCCCACCGGCCCCTTCGGCCTCGATCACGGTGACCTGAGCGTCCAGCTGCGCCGCGACGAGCGCCGCCTCGTAGCCCGCCGGGCCACCTCCGATGATCACGATCCGGCCCACGCCAGCCACCCCTTCCCGGCTATCCGCAACCCATTCTCCCTCGTCCCGCCGGGCCGCCCGGACCCCACCCCGGCCTCACCCCATCCGAACGGTGCATGCCGCGCCGACGAGTGGATCCGAATCCGACACGCACCGCAGTATTCTCTCGCACACCCGGTCGGGTTTATCGTCATCGCCGTGCGTCATTACGCCGCGTATGGCTCGAACCTGGACCCTGCCCGCATGCGGGCCTACTGTCCGTACTCGCCGATGATCGGGACCGGCTGGCTCGAAGGCTGGCGGCTGACCTTCGCCGGGGAGGACGTGCTCGGCTGGGAAGGCTCTGTCACGACGATCGTCGAGTCCCCGGGCGACCGCGTCTTCGTGGCGCTCTACGACGTGCACCCCAACGACGAGAAGCAGCTCGACGAGGTCGAGGGCGCGCTGGCCGGCACCTACCGCAAGCTGCACCTGCGGGTGGCCACCCTGGACGGCGAGGAGACCGCCTGGGTCTACGTCTTCAACGGGTACGAGGGCGGCCTGCCCACCGCCTGGTACCTCGCGGAGATCGCCAACGCCGCCGCGAAGGCCGGCGCCCCGGCCGACTACCTGGAGGCCCTGCGCGCCCGCCCGACCAAGACGGCCATGCCTTAACCGGCCGACCGACCCCGGCCGGCGAGCAGCCTCGCCGGCCGACGGCCCTGGCCCCTTGGCGGCCCTAGTCCGCGGCGGGCAGCACCCGCTCGTACACGTCGACCGCGAAGGCCACGCTCATCCCCGCGCCGGTGTAGAGCGAATACGCCCCCGTCGGATTGGTGAGATCGACCCCCAGCCCGGCGGTCGTGCGCCCCTTGGCGGCATAGATCGAGAAGGCCGTGCGCAGCAGCGCTCCCCCCACCCCGTGCCGGCGATGCTCCCGCAGCACGGCGAGGTTCTTCACCCATCCCTCGCCCCGCTCCAGCCCCTGGTCGGAGGACTGCAGCACCCCCACGATCCGGCCGTCGTCCTCGGCCACGAGCCACTCGTCCGGGCTGCTCGCCGGCAGCGACGAGCGCCAGTCCTCGTAGGAGACCGGCTGGAAGTCGGGGGTGTCGGCGAACGCCGCCTGCAGCACCTCGTGGAACCGCCGCATCTCCGCGGCCCGCGCGACCCGGACCCCCTCCGCCGGTCGCTCCTGCCCCGTCAGCTCCCGGGTCATCCGGGCATGCCGCTTGCGGACGGCGAAGCCGCGCTCGACCAGCGCCTCGACGTAGGCGGTCTCGGAGGGCACCACGCCGGCCCGCAGCGTCACCTCGGCGCGGCCGGCCGCCCGGGCCCGCTCGGCGACCCGGGGCAGCGCCAGGTCGAGCAGCGTGCCGTGGGCGGCGACGCCGGGCACCGCGTAGACCTCGACGTTGTCCCGCGGCCCGCGGGTGGGATTGTCCACGTAGGCCCAGGCCAGCGGCGCCCCGTCGGGCCCGGAGGCCAGCCAGGAGTCCACCGCCGGGTCATGGTTGGGCGCCGTCAGGGTGGCGACCACCTCGTCCTCGGTCCAGTCCGGCTCCCCGAGGGCCGCGATGTCGCTGGCCCGCGTGACGGTCAGGATCGCGGCCACATCCCGCAACGTCACACCCCGGACCAGCAGCTCCGTCATGCCACCGAGCCTATGGCCCGAGTACGACAGAAATCACGACGGCAGCGCCTCCTTCACCGACTCCACCGCCGCCTCGAGGAGGTTGACCAGCTCGGCCCGCTCGGTCGGGGCCAGCGCCCGGAAGGCCTCCCCGGCGATGCGGTCGGTGAGGGCCTCGGCCCAGCTGCGGCGGCGCACCAGCGGCTCGAAGGGCGGAAACGGCGGCTGCCACCCGAAGGCCGTCGCCTCGGCCTCGCCGTCCGGCCCGGAGATGATTGCCTCCAGCGGGGTCAGGCCGCTGGCCCGGACGGCGAGCAGGTGTGCGGCGGCGCGGTGCTCGCGCAGCAGGTGGGCCAGGACGGCGGCGCGGGCGCCCGGGGAGTCGTCCGGCAGCGGCATCGCCCGCCAGGCCGCGAAGAGCGGCATCCCGGCCGTCTCGGCGCTGACCACCACCCGCTCGGACAGCTCGACCAGCTTCGGCAGGGCGTAGAAGCTCTCGAGGTGCTCCCGGCCCCACCGGCAGCACTCCTCGAGGTTGTCGGCGGCGATCTGCTCCGGCGGGGCCACCTTGCGGGCGGCGTCCCAGCCGTCCTGCACGGCCTCCGGGGCGATGAAGCCAAGGGCGGCGGCCACGGTGTCGGCCCGCACTTCGCCCAGGGCGCCGCCCCGGCCGGCCACGTAGAACGCCCAGCCGGTGAGGCCGATCTGGCGGGCGCGCCGCATCGTCTTCGGGTCGTCGCTGAAGGCGCCGCCCAGGGACAGCACCGCCTGTTTCGCCGCGGCGGCCGCCTGCTCGGGAGTCACCCGGCTCATTCTGCCGCCAACCATGGATCACGGTGAAGGCACCCATTCGAGGAGTAACCGTGTGAGAGCGCAGACCGACGGATCAGCTGAGGTCAGCCAAGATCGGCCAAGGCGTCCTGCGCGAGCTTGACCCGCTTCTCGGCCTGCGTGATGGCCTTCGCGGCCGCGGCCACCGCCCGCTCGGCCTCCGCCTTGGCCGCCTCCGCGTCGGAGAGCTGCTGCAGGGCCGTCATCAGCTCGCGCCGCGCCTGCTTCACCGCCTGTGCGTGCTCCTCCTCGGCCCGCCGCCGCTCCTCCTCCCGGCGCCGCGCCTCGGCCCGCCGCTCCTTCTCCTGCGCGTCGGGCGCCGAGCGGATCGGGGTGACGGTGGCGGTGGAGCCGGTGGCAATGGAGCCGCTGCTGGCGCCTTGGACGAGCCGCAGGCTGGGCCGCGGGGTCTCCCCGAAGCCGGTGTACTCCAGGGCCTTGGTCAGGCGCCCCTGCCGTACCGCCGCGGCCACCTCCGCATCCGCGAGCGCTGCGGCGAAGGTCGCCTCCACCTCGGTCACCGGCAGGTTGCCCCGCCCCGGCCCGGCCAGCCGCACCGCCTCCCGGGCCAGCGCCGAGACGGTGGAGCGGCGGCGCACCGAGAGCTCGCGCAGGTCGGCCCCGCGCAGCTCGCGCTGGGCCGAGCGCAGCTGCTCGGCCAGTTCGAGCAGGGAGGACACGAGATCCGGCCGCTCGTGGGCCAGCCGGTTGACCAGCCAGGCCGCGACGGTCGGCTTGCGCAGCTTCCCGAGCGCGGCCGCGAGGCCCGTGTCCCGCGCCTGCCGGGCCTTGGCGACCTCCTCGCCCCGCAGCCGGATGAAGTCCTCGGGCGGGGCGGCGTAGAGACGGGCGATCACGTCGTCCATCAGATCGAGGTACCGGGATCCAAGCGCTCGTAGTGCGTGCCCGACAGGCGCGTCATGTGGCCGGTCACCATCTGCTGGCCGGCGTCCACGAGCAGGCTGTCGTGCAGCGCGAAGGCCCGCTCCGGCTTGACCGCCCGGGCGAAGTCGATCGCCTCGGCCAGCTTGAGCCACGGCGCGGACACCGGTACGAACAGGGTGGCGACCTCCTCATCGGGCACGTGGAACGAGTCGCCCGGATGGTAGATCGGGCCGTCGGGCGACTCGATCACGAAGCCGATGTTGACGATCCGCGGGATATCGGGGTGGATGATCGCGTGCTGGCCCCCGTGGGCCCGCACGGTCATGCCCGCGGCCACGAACTGCTCGCCCGGCGTGGCCGTGAAGATGTCCGCGTCGAGGTCGGTCATCTGCGCCTCGACGTCGGGGTGGGCGTGCACGGTCAGCGTGGGGCGGCGGGCGGCCGCGGCGCGCAGCCGGTCGATGTCGATGTGGTCCATGTGCTCATGGGTGATGAGCACGGCGTCGGCGTCCTGCAGCGCCTCCGGCTCGCTGAACACCCCGGGATCGATCACGAGCACCCCGCCCTCGTGCTCGAGCCGCAGGCAGGCGTGCGTGTACTTCGTGATGCGCATCCGGTGACCTCCTCGTGGCACAACCGTGACCCGGGTGGATGGAACCACAACGGTGGCGGCCCGCGTCCGAGGTGGCAGTTCCGGGTTCCGGATCGACACTACCCAGGAGGCGTCATGTCAGTCAGGCGCACCGGCCTGTTGCTCACGGCGGCGGTGCTGGCGGTGCTTGCGCTGGGCGGTTGCTCCGCCGCCAGCAGCGACACCCCCAGCAGCGGCGCGGCGGCCCCCCAACAGGGCACCGAGGTCAATGCGGCCGCCGGTGCCGGCCCAGCGGCGGACGTACCCCGGCAGCAGCAGGATCCCGCCCAGCAGAAGGCCCCCGAGATCGCCGACGACCGCGCGATCATCTACTCCGGCACGATCACCCTGGAGGCGAAGAACGTCAACGACGCGGCGACGAAAGCACTCGCCTTCGCCGCCGCGGCCGGCGGCTTCGTGGGCAGCGACAACCGTCAGATCGACGGCGACGGCTCGACCGCCACGCTGATCCTGCGGGTGCCGGCGGAGAAGTTCAACAGCACGCTGGAGCAGGTCAAAACGATCGGCGAGGAGGAGAACCGGCAGCTGTCCGCACAGGACGTCACCGACCAGGTCGCCGACGTCGAGTCGCGGCTCAAGACCGCGCAGGCCAGCGTGAACCGCATCCGGGAGCTCATGGCCAAGGCGCAGACCATCGGCGAGATCACCTCGCTGGAGTCGGAGCTGGCCCGGCGCGAGTCCGACCTCGAGTCGCTGCAGGCCCGCAAGCGCCGCCTCGACGGGCTGACCGCACTGTCCACCATCACCGTGGTCCTGCACGGCCCGAAGGCGCCCGCGGTGTCCACGAAGGACACCGGCATCACGGTCGGCCTGCGCAACGGCTGGGGCGCCTTCGTGGCCTCCCTGCGCGTGGCGCTGACGGTGCTCGGCTGGCTGCTGCCCTGGATCGTCTTCCTCGGGCTTCCGATCTATCTGCTGACCTGGATCTGGCGGCGGTACCGCGCAACGCCGCGCAAACCGCCGGTTTCAGCCGTCGCCGAGGGGGCAGAGGCGGAGCCTACGCGGGCACCTGAGGCTCCGTCAGAGCTGCCGTCAGCCCGCTGATCACCGCACCGAACTCCGGCCGCAACTGGTAGCCGGAATGACCGTCAACCTTGGGGAACACCGTGTCGCCCGGCGGCATGTCGAACTCCGGCGGGTCGACGAGCCGCTCGTCACGGGCCGCCGCCGACTCCACCGGGCCGCCGATCGGATCGGTGTCTCGCCACAGGTTGACCCAACGGGGGGTGTGCTGGCCCAGCTCCTGCCGGGGCTGGGCCAGCACCGCGCCGACCTGCTCCAGCAGCGTGTCGCTGACGTAGGCGGGGAAGAACCGGGCGTACAGCCGCCGCAAGGGCGAACCGTAGGTCAGCAGCGCGGTGCGGGCCCGCACCTGCGGCGGCAGTTGCAGGACCGTCGCGGCGGCGAGCACACTGCCCTGGCTGTGCCCGGACAGGATGACCCCACCCTCCTCGGCGGCGAGCCACGCGGCCCGGCGGGCCAGCTCCGGCACCGCCCGCTCGGCATAGCAGGGCGGCGCGAGCGGATGCGCGGCCCGCGGCCAGAACGTGCCCAGGTCCCACAGCACCCCGACGATGCGCCGGAAGCGCTGGTAGCGGTACGCGAGCACGCCCACGAGGACGAGCAGCACCGCTGAGAGGCCGATGAGGTACGTCCCGAGATTCACCACGAACGAGATGACCTCGGCCGCCGGCGAGCCGGACGGGGCCAGCCGGATCGGGCGCCGCCCGGCCAGCGCGAAGCCGGTCGCGATCACGGCGGCGACGGCGGCCGGGATGAACACCCAGACCAGCATCCGTCCGATGTGGTCGGTGACGCGCGCGTCGGCGACGGCGTGGTCGACGTGGCGGGCCTGCTCGGCGTTGCGCTCGCGGCCGCCGGGGAAGTCGGCGGCGGTGACCGCCCGGGCGTCGCGGCGCAGCCGGCGCACCAGCGGCAGCCCGCCGATCAGGGCGACCAGGACGACCAGCAGGAGCAGCAGCACGAAGCCGCCGGCGCCCCACTCGTAGGCGGCCGGCGGCTGCAGCGGCTGCCAGCTCGCGTAGTCCGGAGTGGACGGCTGGGAGCGGCGGTCGAGGTAGTCGGCGACCCGGTAGGACAGCCCGGCGGAGAACGCCACCGCCACGCCGAGGCCGGCGCTGGCGACCAGCGGGGCGGCCAGCCCCTGCAGGTAGGTGCCGCGCGGGCGGCTGGCCAGCACCACGGCGCCGAGCACCAGCATGAGCACCACCTGCACCGCGAAGAGCCCGGTCACCGTGCCGCCGAGGACCGGCATCTTGCCGGCCGCCGGCCACGGGTCGCGGGCCAGCAGCGCGTAGCCGAGCACGAGCGCGGTGAGCGCGACGGAGAGGTGGCTCAGCAGCCGGGTGAACGGCCGCGCCCAGCGGGCCGGGTTGTCCCGGTCGACCACCGGGGTGACCGTCACCGCGACCACGCAGAGCACCAGGACCGCCGCGACCGCGACGGCGAGCGCACAGCCGGCCGGGCCGTAGCCACGGTCGCGGTCCTGCGGCACGAGCACACCCAGCAGGACCGCGTCCAGCGAGCCGTAGGCGAAGGCGATGTGGATCGAGCGCAGCCGCCCGACCAGCGGCTTGCCGTTCCAGAAGTACGGGTGGGCGAGCCCGTCGCCGTCGCCCTCGGTCTGGGCGGGGAAGGCCTCGTACCGCACCCACGTCCGCCGCCCCAGGAACCACAGCAACGCGATGGCGAGGATCGGCAGCAGCGCGGCAAGGGCCAGCCGCCGGGAGGTGGTGGCGAAGAACCCGTCGGCGAAGAGACCCAGCCACCAGCGGTCCTGCAGGCAGCGGGGCACGGCCGCGCACTGCCACCCGACGAGGTCCATCGAGACCTGGACGAAGGACAGCGCGAACGAGCCGGTCATGCTCAGGGCGTAGACGCGGGTCAGCGCGCGGATGACCGCCCGCGGGCCGGGCCCGGTGGCCGGGCGCAGCCACATCGCCACGTTGGCGAGCATGAACGGCAGGAGCAGCAGCCACAGCGCGCGGGCGGCGGCGCCGGCGGTGAGGTTGCCCCACCGGTACGCCTCCAGCATCGCCCCGCCGGGGCCGGTGACCGCGCCGTACTCGGCGCGTGGGCGGAAGAAGCCCGCGTCGGTGTCGCCGGCGACCCGGCGCAGCAGCGGTCGGTCCAGGACGTCCTCGGCCGGGGAGCCGGTGACGCCGTGCACGCGCAGCTCGGTGACCACGCCTCTGAGTTACCAGAGGCGCGTCGATTCCGCAGTCCGAAAAGTTGCTGGAAACGTCCCGGGCGGCGTTAGAAGGCCCCCGCCCCGAGCGCCGCGAGCGCGGTGTGCACCATGACGCGCACGCCGTGGCCGATGGCCCGCTCGTCGACGTCGAACGAGGACTGGTGGATGTCGAACTTCGTCTCCGCGCCGGGCACCCCGACGCCGAGGCGGATCATCGAGCCGGGCACGCCGTCGAGGTAGAACGCGAAGTCCTCGCCGCCCATGCTGATCTCGGCCTCGACCACCCGGTCGGGGCCCAGCGCGGCGCCGGCCGCCCCGGCGATGATCGCGGTGGCGAGCCGGTCGTTGACCACCGGCGGGACGCCCCGGGTGTAGGTGACCTCGCACTCGGCGCCGGTCGGCGCGATGACGTCGTGGACCAGCTTGGTGACGAGCTCGGGCACGTCGCGCCAGGCGTCGCGGGACAGGACGCGGATCGTGCCGCGGGCAATCCCCTCGATCGGAATGGCGTTCGCGGCCTCGCCGGCCCGCACCGCGCCCCACACCATGGAGACCCCGGCCCGCGCGTCGAGCTTGCGGTCCAGCAGCGACGGCACGTCGACGAGGATGCGGCCGAGGGCGTGCACCAGGTCGGCGGTCAGGTGCGGGCGCGCGGTGTGCCCACCCCGGCCGGTCAGCCGGACCTCGATCTTGTCGGCGGCCGCGGTGAACGGCCCCGAGCGCACCCCGACCAGCCCGACGGGCAGGTGCGGCGCGCAGTGCAGCGCGAAGATGGCGGCGACGTCCTTGAGCCCGCCCGCGGCGATGACCTCGGGCGCGCCGGAGGGCATGGTCTCCTCGGCCGGCTGGAACAGCAGGCGGACCCGGCCCGGCAGCTCGCCGCGCTCGGCCAGCTGGGCCAGGGCCAGCCCGACACCGAGCAGGACGGTGGTGTGCACGTCGTGGCCGCAGGCGTGGCAGACGTTGTCGACGGTGGAGCGGTAGGGCACGTCCTTGGTGTCCGGCAGCGGCAGCGCGTCCAGGTCGGCCCGCAGCGCGATGACGCGCTCGCCGTAGCCGATGTCACACATCAGGCCGTTGCCCTTGGGCAGCATGCGGGGCGACAGCCCGGCCCGGGTGAGCTCGCGGGCGACCAGCGCGGCGGTCTCGAACTCCTGGCCGGACAGCTCCGGGTGCGCGTGGATGTGACGCCGGATGGCCACGAGCTCGGCGCCGCGGGCGGCGAGCCAGCGGTCGAGCTGACCCGGTAGCGGATCGGCCCCGGGCGGGGTCTCGGGCCATCCTTCGGACAGTTGCTCGACCTTGGACGACCCGGACGACGTCAATCTGCCACCCGTTCGCGCCGTCGTGGCGGCGGCTTCGGGGAGCGTCAGCGCTCTCGTCACGGTGAGTTCTCTATTTCGGTCTAATGGAGCGGCCCGCCCCATGCGTGCCATGGACAGACTAACCGGGTCAAGGTGACAGAGCGCAACATCATTCTCGTGATGTTGATATAGCTGAGCGTCACTCAAACCCTCAGGAAGGCGCAAAGCAGCAGGCACGGCCGGGATGGCGGGTTCAGCCCCAGACACGTACCCCTCACCTCCTCTTAACGGGTGACTGGCGCCACGGTCACGTGCTGTCGCGATAACTTTTCGCAGCGGCGCCGTACAGTGGAGTCGCCACCGTTCAACACACAGTGACGAGAGATGTCGCAGGGTGGCATGATCCCGAGACCCGGCGACGCACCCCTCGTCCGACCATCGGCGAGCGGACTCGGAAATCCAGGAAACCTAGTTCGACGATGTTCCGGACGCGTTTCCCGGCGTTTCCGTCACCTGTCCAGACGCTTCGACCGCCTGCCAAGGTTCCCCGGATGAACGAAATCAATCCTCCGCCCGTCCGCAGGGCGACAAGATCATCACGATCGGTTGGTCGTGGGTCACGGTACGGTGAAGGGGCGAACCCCACCTTTCTTAACCGAGCACGAGCACGCAAGATAGTGGGGCGAGAAGTCAACCTTCCCCTCCCGTGACGGTTTACTGCCTGTGACTCAGCTTCCGACGTGGCATGGCGAGCCCCAGCCACCCACCGGTGCTCTGGCTTCAGCCGGAGCCGGGCGCGATCCTGCGCGCGGCCCCGACGCAACTTCCAACGTCCCCGCCCGCGAGCCGGGCGTCCCCACCCGCGAGCCGGGCTCGACCTCGCCGCCGGTGCCGGGGCAGCGCGCCGCCCCCGGAGTGGTGATCGGCGGGCGCTACGCGCTGCGCACCGCCATCGGACACGGCGGCATGGGCACCGTGTGGCGCGCGAGCGACACGCTGCTGCGCCGCGACGTGGCCGTCAAGGAGGTGATCCTCCCGCCTGGACTGGCCCCCAGCGACCGCGACTCGATGTACCAGCGGACCCTGCGCGAGGCCCGAGCGGCGGCGGCGCTGTCGCACCCGTCGGTCGTGCAGGTGTACGACGTCGTCACCGAGGCCGGCCGGCCGTGGATCGTCATGGAACTGCTACAGGCCCGCAGCCTCGCCGAGATGATCGTCGAGGACGGGCCGCTGGCCGCCCGGGCGGTGGCCAAGATCGGCATCGCGCTGCTGGGCGCGCTCGAGGTGGCCCACGCCGCCGGCGTGCTGCACCGCGACGTGAAGCCGGCCAACGTGCTCATCTGCGGCGACGGCCGTTGCGTGCTCACCGACTTCGGCGTGGCCCGGATGCCCACCGACAGCGAGCTGACCACGCCCGGCATGGTGCTCGGCTCGCCGCACTTCATCTCTCCGGAGCGGGCGATCGGCGCCAAGTTCGGGCCGCCGAGCGACCTGTTCTCGCTGGGCGTCACGCTCTACACCGCGGTCGAGGGGCGCCCGCCCTTCGACAAGCGGGACCCGTTCGAGACCATGCGGGCCGTCGTCGAGGAGCCGCCGGCGCAGTCGATGCGCGCCGGGCCGCTCGCCGGCGTGCTCTACGGGCTGCTGGAGAAGGACCCGAACCGGCGCTGGAACATCGAGACCGGCCGGGCCGTGCTACGCGACCTGCTCGCCGGCCCGCTGGCCAGCAATGCCCCGGCGCACATGACCGACCCCTACGCGGTGGTCCGCCCGGTCCACCAGCCGACGGTGGTCCACCCGCAGCAGCCGCCCGGCCAGATCGGCGGCCGGGCCATGATGGCCCCCGGCGAGACGGTCAGCGGCGCGCTGCGGCGCATGCACTCGGACGCCCCCGCCGCCAACCCGCCGGCCTCCAACGTGCCGGCGGCCGAGCTGGAGCGCACCGGCGCCGACCAGTACAACGCGTACGCGCCCGAGTACACCCAGGACGACTGGACCCAGGCCCCGCCCGCCCCACCGGCCAAGCCCGGCACCGGCGACCTCGCCCGGCAGTTCGTGGGCAAGGCAAAGGCGGCGCCGACCTGGGCCAAGGGCGCCGTCGCGGCCGGCCTCGCCGTGGTGCTGTTCCTCGGCATCGGTGCGGCCGCCGGACTGTTCTCCGGGGGCGCCCCGCAGAGCCAGAAGCCGACCAGCACCACCTCCAGCGGCCCGGCCAAGCCGGCCTTCGAGGTCGAGGCGTTCACGCACCCGGGCGGCATCACGGTCAACGTGCCCAAGGGCTGGAAGCAGATCAGGCAGGGCAAGGCCGAGGCGCCGTATTTCGACATCACCGACCCGGCCGACAGCAACCGGCGCATCCGGATCAACGTCGAGAAGGCCTCGGCCAGCCCGCGGACCTTCCTCGAGTCGGCCGAGAACCGGCTCAAGTCCACGGCGTCGAGCTGCGAGCCGCCATACACCCACGTCAACATGAGCGACAACAAGCTCGACGGGCAGGCCGGGGCGGTGCTGGAGTACACCTGTGGCTCCGGCGAGCACCTGCGTCACGCGCTGTGGAACGCGGTCGTGGTCGGCGGCAAGGCGTACCACTTCTTCGTCACCGTGCCCGACACCCGCTTCGAGGAGAGCAAGGCGATCTTCGACGAGATGGTCGGCTCCTTCAAGCTGACTCCCCCGTCGACGGGCCCCTGAGCCGTGTTATGAAGGGCAGATGACCTCCACGGAGCACGGCGCTGTTGGTGCATCGGCCGCGTTGGGCGGAGATCTGGCCCTTCGTAGGGCGGCCGAGGCCTGGATCGCCGACGACCCGGACCCGGCCAGCCAGGCCGAGCTGCGCTCCGTGCTCGGCAACCCCGGCGAGCTGGCCGACCGGTTCGCCGGGCCGCTGCAGTTCGGCACCGCCGGGCTGCGGGGCCCGCTGCGGGCCGGCCCCAACGGGATGAACCTCGCCGTGGTGCGGGGCGCCGCGGCGGGCCTGGTGCGCTGGCTCGCCGAGCAGCCCGAGGCCGCCGACCGGCCGCTGGTCATCGGGTACGACGCCCGGCACGGCTCGCACGCGTTCGCGATCGAGACCGCCCGGGTGGCCACCGGCGCCGGCCGCCGGGCGCTGCTCCTGCCGCGCCCCCTGCCCACCCCGGTGCTCGCCTACGCGGTGCGCCGCCACGGCGCCGCGGCGGGGGTGATGGTCACCGCGAGCCACAACCCTCCGCAGGACAACGGCTACAAGGTGTACCTCGCCGACGGCGCCCAGCTGGTCCCGCCGGCCGACGCCGAGATCGAGCGGGCCATCCGCGGCGTCGGGCCGCTCGCCGACGTGCCGCTGGGCGGGGCCGGCGAGGTGCTCGACGAGGCCATCGTCGGCGAGTACGTCGACGCCGCCCTCGGCGTGCTCGACCCCGAGGTGCCGCGCGAGCTCGCCGTCGCCTACACGCCCATGCACGGCGTCGGCCGGGACGTCCTCGTCGCCACCCTGGAGGCGGCCGGCTACGGCACCCCGTTCGTCGTGGCCGAGCAGGCCGAGCCCGACCCGGACTTCCCCACCGTGGCGTTTCCCAACCCGGAGGAGCCCGGCGCGACGGACCGGCTCCTCGCGCTGGCCGACCGCGTGGGCGCCGACATCGCGATCGCCAACGACCCCGACGCCGACCGGTGCGCGGTCGCCTACCGCCGCGAGGGGGTGTGGCGGCAGCTGCGCGGCGACGAGGTCGGGGTGCTGCTCGCCGACCACCTCATGCGGCGCGGGGTGCACGGCCGCTACGCCACCACCATCGTCTCCTCCACCCTGCTGTCGCGGATGTGCGGGGAGCGCGGGTTGCCGTACGGCGAGACCCTGACCGGCTTCAAGTGGATCGTGCGGGCCGGGGACGACCTGGTGTACGGCTACGAGGAGGCCCTCGGCTACTGCGTCGCCCCGGAGATGGTGCGCGACAAGGACGGCATCACCGCCGCGCTGCTCGTCTGCGAGCTGGCCGCCGGGCTGCGGGCCGAGCTGCGCACGCTGGGCGACCGGCTCGACGAGCTGGCGCTGCGGTACGGGGTGCACGCCACCGACCAGCTCTCGGTGCGGGTCGAGGACCTCGGCGAGATCGCCGAGGCGATGGCCACGATCCGCGCCCGGCCGCCGGTCGAGCTGCTCGACGAGCCGGTGAGCTCGATCGAGGACCGCCTGCCCGAGGCGGACGTGCTGATCCTGCGGGCCGGCACGACGCGGGTCGTGGTGCGCCCCTCCGGGACGGAGCCGAAGCTGAAGGCGTACCTCGAGGTGGTCGAGCCGGTGGTGAACGGTTCGGACCTGGCGGGGGCCCGGGAGCGCGCCGCGGCGGCGCTGGCCGCCCTGCGCGCGGAGACCGCAGTCGCCCTGGGCCTGGACTGAGCCGCCCGGCTGATCGCCTACAGGCCAGCCGGCCGCTTCAGAGCGTCACCGAGAACAGGCCGGACTCGGCGAGCTTGCGGAACTCGCCCAGCGCGGGCTGCGACGAGTCCGGTCGCGTGTCGCCCTTCGGCGCGTTCGGCGAGTCGAAGTACACCAGCGCCCGAATCGCCGGGAACCGCCCGATCTGCTGGGCCACCGTCGAGAAGATCCACGCCTTCTGGGCCGGGTCGGCCGCGTGCTCGTAGACCCCCCACTCGGCCACCATCAGCGGCTTGTTGCCGTGCTCGCGGGTCACCCAGGTGTAGAAGCCGGGCCAGCGGTCCGGGTCGGAGGTGTGGTCGACCAGGTAGCTGAAGTCGCCGAAGCCGTAGCCGCCGGGCTTGGCGTAGAGGTACGGGTCCATGCCGATCCAGTCCACGACGTCGTCGCCCGGGTAGAGGTCGGCGAACCAGTCCTTCACGCACCACGGCTGGTAGGCCATGTACACGAGCACGAACACGACGTTGCGCACCCCGTCGGCCCGCAGCCGCTGCACCGTGTGGCGGAACATGGCGGCATAGTCGCGGGCGGTCATCCCGCCGCCGGCGCGCACCTCGTTCTCCGGCTCGTGGTGCAGCGCGAGGAACATCGTGCCGGGAAACGCCTTCAGCCGGGCGGCCTCGCGGTCGATCCGCGCGTCCTGGTGCCCCTCGGCGACGTCGGCCCAGGTGGTGTTCCAGGCGACCTTCCAGTTGGCGAACAGGATCCGTTTTCTTGGCTGCTGTACCGCGGAAATCTCCTCGGCGGTCGGGAAGGCCTCGTCGCCGCGGTGGTAGGAGTGCAGGATGTCGGCCGGGCGGCCCGTGGTGCCCTCGAAGTTGCGCAGCGCCTGGCCCGGCGTGAACGTGGTGAACGCGCCGGGCGCCACGCCCCAGAGCAGCCCGCAGGTCGGCACCAACTTGGCGTCCACGACGCACGGCTTCTGCTTCTCCGGCGCTTTGGTCCCCGTCCGGGCAACAACGGCGGCGGGCGCCTGACCCAGGTGAGCCTCGCCGTCGGGCTGGGGCGCGCGCGGCTCCAGCGCGGTCGAGGCGATCGCGCCCGAGGCGCCCAGGACGATCACGGCCGTCGCGAGCAGGAGCAGTTGCTTTCGGTATGTCATCGCGGGCCAACGTAAGCCCGGACCCGTTCACCCGTTCAAGGCCACGGCCGCCGTAATCCCCCGTTACGGCGACCGGAATTAAGCGAACCTTGAAGTTCAGGAGTCGCCGAAGCGGGGCATGCCGCCGAACTGCCGGTCGCCGGCGTCGCCGAGGCCCGGGACGATGAACATGTGCTCGTTGAGCCGCTCGTCGATGGACGCGGTGACCAGGCGCATCGGCAGGCCCGAGTTGGCCAGCCGCTCGATGCCGGCGGGGGCGGCCAGCACGCACAGCACGGTGATGTCGCTCGCCCCGCGCTCGACCAGCAGCCGCACGCAGTGCTCCAGCGAGCCGCCGGTGGCCAGCATCGGGTCGAGGACCAGCACCGGGATACCGGACAGGTCGCGCGGCAGGGACTCCATGTAGGCCCGCGGCTCATAGGTGAGCTCGTCGCGCGCCAGCCCCACGAAGCCCATCGAGGACTCCGGCAGCAGCGCCAGGGCCGAGTCGGCCATGCCCAGGCCGGCCCGCAGCACCGGCACCAGCAGCGGCGGGTTGGCCAGCCGCGTGCCCTCGGTCGTCGCGACCGGCGTCTTCACGGGGAACTGCTCGGTGGCGAAGGACCGGGCGGCCTCGTACACCAGCATCGTCGTGAGCTCGTGCAACGCGGCACGGAACGCCCCGTTGTCGGTGCGCTCGTCGCGCAGCGCGGTCAGCCGCGACTTGGCCAGAGGGTGATCCACCACGAGTACGTCCACGAACGGACAGCCTAATATTTGGGACATGACCCTCACCGCCGAGGTCGCGCGCTCACAAGGCGCCCTGCGAACCTTCCTCCACGGCCTCCCGGGAGTCGACCAGGTCGGCGCCGAGCAGCGCGCCGCCATGCTGGGCACCCGCTCGATCAAGACAACCGCCAAGGCCCAGGCCATCGACCTGGCCATCCGCATGGTCGACCTGACCACCCTGGAGGGCTCCGACACGCCCGGCAAGGTGCGGGCACTGTGCGCCAAGGCGGTCCGCCCGGACCCGGCCGACGGCACCTGCCCGAGCGCCGCCGCCGTGTGCGTCTACCCCGCGATGATCGGGGTGGCCGCCGAGACGCTGCGCGGCACGGGCGTCCACCTGGCCAGCGTGGCCACCGCCTTCCCGTCCGGGCAGGCGCCCCTGGCGGTCAAGCTGGCCGACACCAGGGCGGCGGTGGCCGACGGGGCCGACGAGATCGACATGGTGATCTCCCGCGGCGCGTTCCTGGCCGGGCGGTACGCGCAGGTGCACGACGAGATCGCGGCGGTCAAGCAGGCCTGCGGCGACGCCCACCTCAAGGTCATCCTGGAGACCGGCGAGCTGGCCACCCTCGACAACGTGCGCCGCGCCTCGTGGCTGGCCATGCTGGCCGGCGCCGACTTCATCAAGACCTCCACCGGCAAGGTGCAGCCCGCGGCCACGCTGCCGGTGACGCTGGTCATGCTGGAGGCGGTGCGCGACTTCCGGGCCGAGACCGGGCGGATCGTCGGCGTGAAGCCGGCCGGGGGCATCCGAACCGCCAAGGACGCCATCAAGTACCTCGTGATGGTCAACGAGACCGCGGGGCCGGACTGGCTGGACCCGGACCGGTTCCGCTTCGGCGCGTCCACGCTGCTCAACGACCTGCTCATGCAGCGCACCAAGCTCGCCACCGGCCGATACAGCGGCCCCGACTACTTCACCCTGGACTGAGGCAGCCATGGACTTCTCATACGCGCCGGCGCCCGAGTCCCGCTCGATCGTCGACATCCGCTCGTCCTACGGGCTGTTCATCGGCGGCGAGTTCGTCGACGGCAAGGGCGAGCCGTTCAAGTCGATCAACCCCGCCAGCGAGGAGCAGCTGGCCGAGGTGGCCTGCGCCGACGCCGCCGACGTCGACGCCGCGGTGAGCGCGGCCCGGCACGCCTACGACACCGTCTGGGGGCCGATGCCGGGGCGGGAGCGGGCGAAGTACCTCTTCCGGATCGCCCGGATCATCCAGGAGCGCTCCCGTGAGTTCGCGGTGCTCGAGTCGCTGGACAACGGCAAGCCGATCCGCGAGTCGCGGGACGTGGACCTGCCGCTGGTGGCCGCGCACTTCTTCTACTACGCGGGGTGGGCCGACAAGCTGCCGTACGCCGGCTTCGGCCCCGATCCGCGCCCGCTCGGCGTGGCCGGCCAGGTCATCCCGTGGAACTTCCCGCTGCTGATGCTGGCCTGGAAGATCGCCCCGGCGCTGGCCGCCGGCAACACGGTGGTGCTCAAGCCGGCCGAGACCACGCCGCTGACCGCACTGCTGTTCGCCGAGATCTGCCGGCAGGCCGACCTGCCGCCGGGGGTGGTGAACATCATCACCGGCGCCGGGGAGACCGGGCGGCTGCTCGTCGAGCACCCGGGCGTCGACAAGGTCGCCTTCACCGGCTCGACCGAGGTCGGCCGGGCCATCGCCCGCGCGGTGGCCGGCACGCGCAAGCGCCTCACGCTGGAGCTCGGCGGCAAGGCCGCCAACATCGTCTTCGACGACGCGCCGCTGGACCAGGCGGTCGAGGGCGTCGTCAACGGCATCTTCTTCAACCAGGGCCACGTGTGCTGCGCCGGCTCCCGGCTGCTGCTGCAGGAGTCGGTGGCCGAGGAGTTCCTGGCCGCCCTGAAGCGGCGCATGGCCCAGCTGCGCGTCGGCGACCCGCTGGACAAGAACACCGACGTGGGCGCGATCAACTCGGCCGCCCAGCTGGTCCGCATCCGCGAGCTGTCCCAGGTCGGCGAGCAGGAGGGCGCCGAGCGCTGGTCGGCGCCGTGCGAGCTGCCCGACCGCGGGTTCTGGTTCGCCCCGACGATCTTCACCGGGGTGACCCAGGCCCACCGGATCGCCCGCGAGGAGATCTTCGGGCCGGTGCTGTCGGTGCTGACGTTCCGCACGCCGGACGAGGCCGTGGAGAAGGCCAACAACACGCCGTACGGGCTGTCGGCCGGGGTGTGGACCGAGAAGGGCTCCCGGATCCTGCAGATCGCCGACCGGCTGCGGGCCGGGGTCGTCTGGGCCAACACGTTCAACAAGTTCGACCCGGCCTCGCCGTTCGGCGGGTACAAGGAGTCGGGCTACGGCCGCGAGGGTGGCCGCCACGGGCTGGAGGCCTACCTTGAGCACTGAGTCCCAGCGCCTGGCCGTGCGGAAAACCTACAAGTTGTACGTCGGCGGCGCTTTCCCCCGCAGCGAGTCCGGGAGGTCCTACCAGGTGCACTCGGCCTCCGGCGACTTCCTCGCCAACGCCGCGCTCGGCTCCCGCAAGGACGTCCGCGACGCCGTGAAGGCGGCCCGGTCGGCGGTGGCCAAGTGGTCCGGCGCCACCGCCTACAACCGCGGGCAGATCCTCTACCGGGTCGCCGAGATGCTCGAGGGCCGGCGCGAGCAGTTCGCCGCGGAGGTCTCCGCGGCCGAGGGCCTGCCGCCGGCCGAGGCGGCCGCGCTCGTCGACGCCGCCGTGGACCGCTGGGTCTGGTATGCCGGCTGGTCCGACAAGCTCGCCCAGGTGCACGGCGGGGCCAACCCCGTCGCCGGGCCCTACTTCAACCTCTCCTCCCCCGAGCCCACCGGCGTGGTCGGGATCGTCGCGCCGGCCGGGTCGTCGCTGCTGGGTCTGGTGAGCGTGATCGCCCCGGCCATCGTGACCGGGAACACGGTCGTCGTGCTCGCCTCGACCGACCGGCCGCTGCCGGCGGTTACGCTGGGTGAGGTACTGGCGACGTCCGACCTGCCCGGCGGGGTGGTGAACCTGCTCACCGGCTCGGTCGCCGAGATGGCGCCGTGGCTCGCGGCCCACATGGACGTCAACGCCGTCGACCTCACCGGTGTGACGGACTCCACACTCGCGCGGGAGCTCGAGGTCGCCGCCGCGGAGAACCTGAAGCGGGTGATCCGCCCGAGCGATCCGGACTGGCAGGCCGACCCCGGCCTCGGCCGGATGCTCTCGCTCCTGGAGATCAAGACGGTCTGGCACCCCAAGGGGGTCTGACCGCCGCAGAGCGGGCACACTAGGGTGTTTGTGCGCGAGGCCACATCACGCCCTAGTGTGCCCGCACGCCGAGCCCGACTACGGAGGTCACAGTGGCCCGCCAGTCTTCCCAGTCTTCCCGGTCCGCGTCGTCGCGACCGGCCAAAAAGGCCGAGCAGGTGGAGGAAGCCCTCGACGCCGTCGAGGACGTCGACGCCGAGGACGCCGAGGTCGAGGCCGACCTCGACGACGACGCCGACTTCGACGAGGAGGACGGCGGCAGCGAGCGCTCGGCCCAGGCCGACGCGATGTGGAGCGACGTCAGGATCGAGCCCGTCGAGATCGCGCTGGTCAAGGGCGTCGGCTACACGCTGCGCGCCTACCGCCTGTCGACCGAGCTGACCCCGACCGAGGTGGAAGAGGAGGAGGACGAGTTCGCGATCCTCCACCGCCGCGCGGACGAGAACGAGGACGACGAACGCGTCGTGATCCTCGAGAACGCCGAGCTGTTCGAGGACGAGCCCGAGCCGGTCGCCGCCGAGCCGGCCGCGAAGAAGCGCAAGAAGACCGCGGACAAGGACGACGACGCGGACGAGGCCGACGAGCCGGAGGGTTCCGACAAGTCCGAGAAGTCGGACGAGGACAAGGAGTCTGACAAGGAGTCCGACGAGGCCGAGGACGAGTCCGAAGAAGAGGAAGAGGAAGAGGACGAAGAGGAGGAGGAGCCCGAGGAGGTTCCCGCCTTCCTCAGCCACCACGGCAAGCTCCTGCTCTTCCGCAGCGTCGAGGGTCTCGTCGAGTTCGTGAAGTCCGACGCCGAGCACGACATGGTCCAGCTCGACACCTGGTCGAGCCTCCAGTCCCGGATCAGCGCCTCCGCGGTCGTGCCCACCGACGAGAACCGCTTCGAGCTCGACCTCGTGGTCGAGAACCTCCGCGGCGGCCAGGACGCGTGGGACACCGATCTGCTGCTCGCCGCCGGCGAGGTCGCGCGTGACCTTGCTTACGCCCTGCGGCTCGAGCCGGTCCGCACCGCGCTCAACGCGGGCTCGCCCCTCGACGACCTCGACGAGGGCCTCCGAGCTGCGGCGGCGGGCGGTGTCGGCGGCTTCTTCGCCAAGCGCCGGCTGAAGAAAATCGGGGCACAACAGGCGGCCCTGGGCTGGCGGACGATTATTGGCAAGATTTCTGCCGCCGTGGACTGGCGTGATTGATTTGTGACCGACAGGATCTAAGCCGTGGGCATTTTGGCACGGCGGGCCCAACCCGGCCCCTAGCCGGACGGATGGCGGCGGGGGACGACGATCAGTCAGCGCGGCATTCAGCCGAAACGGCGGATCGCGTCACCGCCCGTCAACCTGTTCACTAGAGGACGTTCAGTTTGACCTGCGGCAACACGTCGGCGAGGAGCCGGGACAGTCCCCGCCGACGTGATGAAAGCTCAACTCGATGTCCCGAGAGGAGGACGACGCGGTGGCGCTCGTTCGGGTGTACTGCGGTCTGGCGTCGGCTGACCTCGCCGAGCCGCAGTCGGGTTCCGACATCTGGTTGACCGTCGCGGTCGTCGACGACGCCGGCCGACTCATCGACATCTGCGAGGTGAGTGACGACGCCGGCGGCTACGCCGAACTCAGCGCGTTGCTCGCGCAGCGCTCCGGCGGCACCTCCGCCGTGGCGGTCGCGGCCGAGAGCGACGACCACGTCGTCACCCAGCTGCTCACCGCGGCCGGCCGGAACCTCGCCTTCACCGACGACGACTCGGCCGACGACTACGCCGAGCGCTTCGCCGACGACGAGTCCCCCGAGGAGATCCAGTCCAACGCGGCCGAGCGCCGCGCGGTCGGCCTCGCCCGGGCGCTGCAGGCCGGCGTGCTCTCCGCCGTCGGGCAGAGCCCGCCGCGCGACATGCTGCCGCTCAAGCCGGTGCTCGCCGCGCACGCCGCGGTCGTCGCCGGCCGGCAGGGCACCGCGGCCACGCTGCGCGAGGTCCTCCGCGAGCTCTACCCGGCCGCCCTGCGGGCCTACCCGGACCCGGCCGAGGCCATCCCGCTGGCCATCCTCGACGCGCTGCCCGAGCCGGGCATCCTCGGCGGGGGCGCCAACGGCCGCAAGGGCGACGCGGCCGTCGTGGCCGACCTGGCCCGGGCCGGGGTCGCCGACGCCGACACGCTGGGCGAGGCCATCACCGCCCTGCGGGTCGCCATCGCCGAGACCCCCCGCCGCACCAGCGTCAACCGGGCCGTGAACACGGCCATCGCCGAGACCATCCGGCAGTCGGTCGCCGCCGTGCGGGCCAGCGACGCCGCGGCCGCCGCCCTGGTCGCCGTGCTCGCCGACAAGATGAGCCCGAACGTGCCGCGCAGCGGCCGGCAGCGCCCGACGACGCCGCCTGCCGACCAGGACCGCGATCTTGCCGTCGCGGGCGTCCTGGTCGAGCTGGTCCTTCTGCCGCCGGCTGGTGGCATCCTGCGCGAAGCGGA